>CALXWV010000004.1 GCA_944392515.1 uncultured Clostridia bacterium | reverse complement strand
GGAAAAACATCTGGTAGAGGACATAAAGGTCAAAAAGCTAGATCTGGCGGAGGAGTTAGACGTGGATTTGAAGGTGGTCAAACACCATTATATAGAAGATTACCAAAGAGAGGATTCACAAACAAATTTGCTAAAAATTATACAGAAGTAACATTAACAATGCTTAACAAATCTACAGTAACAGATGTTACAGCTGAAAGCTTAATAAATGACAAAATCATAAGCAAGGCAAATGATGGTATAGTTGTTATAGCAACTGGAAAACTTGACAAAAAAATAAATGTCAAAGCTGTAAGATTCACTAAATCTGCTAAAGAACAAATAGAAGCTTTAGGCGGAAAGGCAGAGGTGATATAGTTGCTAAAAACAATAAAAAATGCTCTTAAAACTCCTGAAATTAGAAAGAAAATATTATATACACTATTGTTATTAGTAATCTTTAGATTAGGTTGTTACATAACAATACCTGGAGTAGACATTGTAACATTAGAGTCATCTATGGATTCATATTCAAACAGTGTTACAGGTATGATTAACATGATATCTGGTGGCGCTTTCTCTAGATTATCAATCTTTGCAATGTCTATCACACCTTATATTACAGCATCAATAGTAATTCAATTACTTGGAATGATTATACCATCTTTAGAAAGATTAACTAAAGAAGGTGGAGAAGAAGGAAGAAAGAAAATTGATAGATATACTAAGCTTATAACATTAGCATTAGCTTTAATTGAAGGTTTAGGTATATATCTATCATACAGAACTTCTGGAATATTTGTTGATGAAAGTATATTAACAGGAGTAGTTGTAGTTATATCATTAATGGCTGGAACATCACTTCTTATGTGGTTAGGAGATAAAATCACATCAAAAGGAATTGGTAATGGTATATCAATGCTAATATTTGCAGGTATAGTATCTTCATTACCAAGTGCTGTAGTTGCAGTAGCAAGTAAAATAGTTGTAGATGGAAGCTTTAGTACAACAGGACTTTTAACTGCTATAGGAATTGTAATAGGAGTACTTATACTTATAACAGGAGTAGTATTTGTACAACTAGCTGAAAGAAGAATACCAGTACAGTATTCTAAAAAAGTTGTTGGAAGAAGAATGGTTGGAGCTCAAAACACACATATTCCGATCAAGCCAGCAATGGCAAGTGTAATGCCAATAATATTTGCTTCATCATTTATGACATTCCCAGCAATGATAATTCAATTATTTGTAAGTGATATAGAAACTCAAACAGGCTTTTGGAGAGTAATATACAATTTATCAATAGCAACTTCATCATCAAGTGTTGGATGGCAATATACAATAATAAATGCAATAATTTACTTATTGTTAATAGTAGGATTTACTTACTTTTATACTTATGCAACATTTAATCCAGCAGAAGTTGCAAATAATATAAAACAAAATGGTGGTTTCATACCAGGAATTAGAGCCGGAAAACCAACTGCTGATTACTTATCATCAGTATTATCAAAAGTAGTACTATTTGGTGGATTATTCTTAGCAGCAATAGCAATAATACCTATGCTAACAAGATTCACAGGATTTAATACAGCATTTGGTGGAACATCAATCCTAATTGTTGTTGGTGTTGCAATTGAATTAAGTCAACAACTACAATCACAATTAGTAATGAGACATTACAAAGGTTTCTTAGAATAAACTATAATTTGAACTTTGGGGACATACCTTAAAGTTCATTTTTTATTGACAAACAATAAAAAAAGTACTAGAATATAGACGGCAAAAAATTAAAGTTGGAAAGGAAGAAAGAATATGTATATAATAATGTTAGGCGCTCCAGGAAGCGGAAAAGGAACAATAGGAAATGAGATATGTGATAAATTTAATTTAGTACATTTAGCAACAGGAGATATTTTCAGAGATGAAATGAAAAGACAAACAGAACTTGGTAAAAAAGCTGAAGAATATATTTCAAAAGGTAATTTAGTACCAGATGAAGTAACAATAGCTATGGTAGAAGGAAAACTAGATAAACTTGAAAATGTTTTATTAGATGGATTCCCAAGAACAATACCACAAGCAGAAGCTTTAGATAAATATTTAGAATCTAAAGGTAAAAAGATAACAGCAGTAATAAACTTAGATGTTCCAGATAAAGATATAATTACAAGAACATCAAGTAGAGTAATTTGTTCTAATAAAGAATGTGGTGCATCATATAATACAGTATTTATGCCACCAAAAGTAGAAGGTATATGTGATAGATGTGGTTCTCCTCTTACTAAGAGAAAAGATGATAACCCAGAAACAATAAAAGAAAGATTAGATGTATATCATCAAAATACAGAACCATTAATTGAGTATTATACAAATAAGGGATTATTAGAATCAATAAAAATAAATATATACTCAGAAACTACTAAAGAAGATACAACAAACGAAGCAGTAAAAAGAATAAATAATAGAAAATAATAAATTTAGGTAAAAAATAATAAAAGCAATTGATAATATTTTTATATTATCAATTTAGCTTTTTTAAAAAAATAAAAAGAAGGAATTAAAAATGGTATATATAAAATCAAAAAGTGAAATAGAAAAAATGAGAGAGGCTTGCAGAGTAGCTAATCTAGCACAAAAAGCAATAGAAAGAGCAATAAAACCAGGTGTTTCAACATGGGAATTAGACCAAATTGCTGAAACAACAATGAGAGAAAATGGAGCAATTCCAGCAGAAAAAGGTTATCCAAGTGGAATGAAAGGTGTACCTGATTTTCCTGCATCTATTTGTGCATCAGTAAATGATAATATAATTCACGGAATACCATCAAAGCGTACTATATTAAAAGAAGGAGACATTATAAGTGTTGACTTAGTTGCATATAAAGATGGATTTAATGGTGATTGCTGTAGAACATACTGTGTAGGAAATGTTTCAGAAGAAGCAAAAAGATTAGTAGAAGTAACTAAACAAGCCTTTTTCGAAGGAATTAAATATGCTAAAAAAGGAAATAGACTAGGTGATATATGCCATGCAATAGGAAGCTTTGTTCAAGCTAATGGCTTTGATGTAATAAGAGAATTTCAAGGACATGGTATAGGTAGAGAAATGCACGAAGATCCAGGTATTCCTAACTATGGAAAAGCTGGAAAAGGTATAAGGCTAGAACCAGGCATGACTTTAGCAATTGAGCCAATGGTAGTAGCTGGTTCACCTGAAATATGTGAAGGTGATGATGGATGGTCAATATGGACAGTTGACGAAAGTTTATCTGCACACTATGAAAATACAATTTTAATTACAGAAAAAGAGCCAGAAATATTGACATTATAATAAAAATATTATATAATATAATAGCTATTGTGGAAAACTGTCTTAAGTTTTCTACTATGTAAACTATTATCAGGGGGAAATATATTTTGTCTAAGGAAGATGTTATTGAAGTTGAGGGTGTTGTATCAGAAGCATTACCTAATACTCTATTTAAAGTAAAATTAGAAAATGGACATGAAATTCTAGCTCATATTTCTGGTAAACTAAGAATGAACTACATTAAAATATTACCAGGAGACAAAGTTAAAGTAGAATTATCACCATATGATTTAACAAAAGGAAGAATAACTTGGAGAGCTAAATAATAGTAGCAATAAATATATAAAATAGCTTAAAGGCTTTAGTGTGAAGTGAGGTACTAAAAATGGTACTTGACTTCACATATAAGCTAAGCTATAGATTAATAGGAGGTGTACAAAATGAAGGTAAGACCATCTGTAAAGAAAATGTGCGATAAGTGCAAAGTAATCAAAAGAAAAGGTGTAATAAGAGTTATATGCGAAAATCCAAAGCATAAACAAAGACAAGGTTAATTTAATTTATTTATTAGGTATTAACACAAATCTAGCAAGCGGCTGATTTTAGATTTGTGTTTATATATATGTTTATTTTTTTCTAAAGATTAAATATTTTAGTGCAATTATATTAAAACCTTTCTATGTATATTTGTAAAAAAATATTTAATGCATTTCACCTTTAGACAAAGATAAGCAAACAAATTCATAATTTTAAGAAAGAGGTGCAAATATGGCTCGTTTAGCAGGAGTTGATTTACCTAAAGAAAAAAGGGTAGAAATAGGACTAACATACATTTATGGTATAGGTTTAAAAAGTTCTCAAAAAATACTAAAAGATGCTGGAGTTAACCCAGATACTAGAGTTAAAGACTTAACAGCAGAACAAGAACAAGCAATAAGAAAAGCTATGGATGGATACACTGTTGAAGGTGATTTAAGAAGAGAAGTAGCTTTAAACATTAAACAACTTGTTGAAATGGGATGCTACAGAGGAACAAGACATAGAAAAGGTTTACCAGTAAGAGGACAAAGAACAAAAACTAATGCTCGTACAAGAAAAGGACCAAGAAAATTGGTTAGCAAAAGTAAAGCAGCAAAATAAGTAAAATAAATAATAGCTATATAGCTTAAAACTTCAAATTATTGAAAGGAGAAAAACAATGGCTACAAAGTCAGGAAAGAAAGTTACAACTAGAAGAAGAGTAAGCAAAAACATTGAAAGTGGAAAAGCTCATATTCATTCTAGTTTTAATAATACAATAGTTACAATTTCAGACGTTCAAGGTAATGTTATATCTTGGGCAAGTGCTGGAGGACTTGGATTCAAAGGTTCAAGAAAGAGCACACCATTTGCAGCTGGAGAAGTTGCTGAAACAGCAGCAAAAGCAGCAATGGAACATGGACTAAAAACAGTAGAAGTATTTGTTAAAGGCCCTGGAGCAGGACGTGAATCTGCAATTAGAGCTTTACAAACAGCAGGATTAGAAATTACATCAATCAAAGATGTAACACCAATCCCACATAATGGTTGTAGACCACCAAAAAGAAGAAGAGTTTAATTCTAAATAAGGAGGAAATAAAATGTCAAGATATAAGGACGAACAGTGCCGTATATGCCGTAGAGAAGGACAAAAATTATTCCTTAAAGGCGAAAGATGTTATTCAGATAAATGTAGCATAAATAGAAGAAACTATGCTCCAGGACAAAATGGTCAAAAGAAATCAAAACTTTCTGAATACGGTACACAATTAAGAGAAAAACAAAAAACAAAGTCATTCTATGGTGTTGGAGAAAAACAATTCAGAAAATACTTTGAAATGGCATCTAATACAAAAGGTAAAACAGGTGAAGTTTTACTACAATTACTTGAAAGCAGACTAGATAATGTTGTATATAGACTAGGATTTGCAAGTTCAAGAACACAAGCTAGAATGCTTGTAACACACGGAGCTTTTGATGTAAATGGAAAGAAAGTTAACATTCCATCATACATTGTTAAAGCAGGGGATGTAATCTCAGTAAGAGAAATTAAAAAAGATAATGGAACTATAAAACAAGCACTAGAATCAAATAGTGCAAGACCAGTTCCAACATGGCTTGAAAAAGATAGCGAAAAATTAAGCGGTAAAGTAGTCAGATTAGCTAGTAGAGAAGATATTGATCTACCAGTTGAAGAACATTTAATAGTAGAGCTTTACTCTAAATAATAAGTTATTTAGTATAATAAGATTTAAATTTTTAGTTAGAAAATATAAACTTATAATTGTATTAAGAGTTTTAGATATAACTATATAATTTAATACTACTAAAGGATATATAAAGAGAATAAATCTCAAATTATTAGGAGGTAAAAATGATAGAATTCGAAAAGCCAAATATTAAATGTTTGGAGATAGATGATGAAAAAAAATATGCAAAATTTGTATGTGAGCCACTAGAGCGTGGTTATGGTATCACTATCGGAAATTCTTTAAGAAGAATACTACTTTCATCATTACCAGGATGTGCAATAAAAAGTGTAAAAATTGATGGTGCTCAACATGAATTTACTACAATACCAAATGTAGTTGAAGATGTTCCTGAAATAATTCTTAACCTAAAAATGGTTAGAATTAAAATGGATAAAAATGAAGAAAAAACACTTAGAATTAATTTCGAAGGTGAAGGAGAAGTAAAAGCAGGAGACATTATTACTGATGGTACAGTAGAAATTTTAAATCCAGATTTACATATAGCAACAGTTTCTAAAGGTGGAAAATTAGTTATGGAAATGGTTGCAGATATGGGAAGAGGATATAACACTGCAGAAAAGAATAAAACACCAAATCAACCAATAGGAGTAATAGCAATAGATTCTATCTATTCACCAGTAAAAAAAGTAAACTACTCAGTAGAGAATACTAGAGTTGGTCAAATGGTTGACTATGATAAATTAACAATAGAATTATGGACTGATGGAAGCTTACAGCCATATGAAGCATTAAGCTTAGCTGCTAAAGTTTTAACAGAACATTTAAAATTATTTGTTGACTTATCTGAAACTGCAAAAAATACTCAAATAATGATTGAAAAAGAAGAAAATAAAAAAGAAAAAATATTAGAAATGCCTATAGAAGATCTTGAATTATCTGTAAGATCATTTAACTGCTTAAAGAGATCAGGAATATCTACAGTTGGTGATTTAGCTAATAAAACTGAAACAGATATGATGAAGGTTAAGAATTTAGGAAAGAAATCATTAGAGGAAGTAATTGCAAAATTACATGATTTAGGCTTAGATTTAGCCAAAGAAGAAGAATAAGCAAGAATAGGAGGAAAGTTAAAATGGCAAATAGAAAATTAGGAAAAACTACTGACATAAGATTAGCAATGCTAAAGAACTTATCAACAGACCTAATTTGGCATGAGCAAATACAAACAACTGAAGCTAGAGCTAAAGAAGTAAAAGCTATAGTAGATAGCTTAATAGCACTTGCTGTTAAAGAAAAAGACAACTTTGATGAAGTTGAAGTAAAAGTTGTTAAAGCAAAACTTGACAGCAAAGGAAATAAAGAAACTGAATTAGTAAAAAGCAAAAACGGAAAAGAATTCCTAAAAGTTGTTAAAGAAGAAAAGATGGAAAAAAGACAAAAAGACAAGCCATCAAGATTAAATGCTAGAAGAAAAATGATGACAAAATTAAATAAAGTTAAGGATAATGAAGGTACTCCAATTGACTTAACAGATAAATTATTTAATGTTATAGCACCAAGATACAATGGTAGAGTTGGCGGATATACACAAATAATTAAATTAGGTCAACGTAGAGGAGACGCTGCTGAAACAGTTATCTTAAAATTAATTTAATTTATTAATAAAAAAATAAGTATGCAAATTTTGCATACTTATTTTTAAATCTAAAAATCACAATTATTTGGTGTTCTAGGATATGGTATAACATCACGAATATTTTCCATACCAGTAATGTACATAAGGAGTCTTTCAAATCCTAAACCAAATCCTGAATGAATGTCTGAACCATATTTTCTTAAGTCTAAATACCAATAAAGTGGTTCAGTAGCGATTCCCATTTCATCCATTCTCTTAACTAATTTATCATAGTCTTCCTCTCTTTGAGAACCACCCATAATTTCACCAGCAACAGGAACTTCGAGGTCAACTGCTGCAACAGTTTTACCATCTGGATTTAATTTCATATAATATGACTTAATATCTTTAGGCCAGTTTTTTACAAATACAGGGCTGTTAAAATATTCGGTAATATATTTTTCATGTTCTTTAGCTAAATCTCCACCATATTCAGGTTCAAATTCCCATTTTCTATCTGCTTTTTTTAGTAAAGTAATGGCATCTTTATGGTCTAATCTTACAAATGTTGAATCAAGTAATTTATTTAATTTATTAATTAAACCATTTGAAATAAATTTATCACAAAATTCCATTTCTTCTGGGCATCTTTCTAAAACAGCTTTAACAATGTATTTTAAGAAATCTTCTTCAATATTCATAAGTTGGTCCAAATCACAAAATGATATTTCTGGTTCAATCATCCAAAATTCATTAGCATGAGTTTTGGTATTAGAATTTTCAGAACGAAGTGTAGGGCCAAAGGTATATATTTTTCCAAAGCTCTGTGCAAAAGTTTCACCATGTAATTGACCTGAACCTGTTATATAAGCTTCTTTTCCAAATAAATCTTGTGAAAAATCAGTTTTTCCATCTTTTTGAGGTAAAGGTTTATTTAAATCTAGAGTTGTTAATTTAAACATTTCAGCTGAACCTTCACAATCTGCACAAGTAATAATAGGTGTATTTACATATACATATCCATTCTTCTGAAAATATTCATGAATTGCAAATGCGGCAACACTTCTAATTCTAAATACTGCACTAAAAGTATTAGTTCTAGGACGAAGGTGAGCTTGTGTTCTTAAAAATTCAAATGAAGTATTTTTCTTCTGGATAGGGTAAGATGTATCTGCTAAATTAAATATTTCAACTTTTTCAGCATGAATTTCAAAAGGTTGTTTAGCATTTTCAGTTTTTACAACTATACCACTAACAATAATAGAAGAACTAATTGTTAATTTATTTAATTTATCAAAATTATCTAATTTATTATCAAAAACTATTTGTACATTTTTGAAGAATGATCCATCATTTAATTCTATAAAACCAAAATTCTTAGAAGTACGAACAGTTCTAACCCAACCAGCAACTTGTACATTATTATTAATGTAATCGCCAGTCTTTCTATATAAATCTTTTACTAATGTACATTTCATAATTAAATTCTCCCTTCTAATAAAATTATTATTTTCAAATTTTTACATATAATACAAAAAATTCTATAAAAAATAGAATTTTTTGTTAAAATTATGAACTTATTATACACTAATTTGCTGAATAAAACAATAGTTTATTGCATTGTATTATTCATTACTGATATTCCATTGTATCTGTGTTAGATGTAATTGTCATTCAACTAGTTGATTAAGTAACATTACTGCTAAAATTATTAGATGTACTACTTTGTGGTTTCAACATCGTTTATATTAACAACATTGCTTGAATTTAAATTTAGATTCGAAGCATTACCTTCAGTTTCATTAACAACTGTACTATTAATATTATTTGTATCCAAATTGTCTTGAGAATTAACAGTACTTATTGAGCAGATATATCCTATAACTTCTTCATTAATAGTATCAGAGATTACAGTATCATTGTTTGATAGTATAAATTCTATAAATATATCATCTTCAGGTATTAATATAAAGTAACATCTTTCAATAGATGTTGTATATACTAAATCAAAGTATGAATAATATATTCCATTATCATATACAAATGAACTACTTCCTAGTTCTAATGTTGTTGTTGTTGCATCTATCTGAGAAGAAAACATATTATAAAGGTAAGTAAAGAAACTAGATCTTCCTTCAGACTGATTTATATCAAAACCAGCACTTGTTATATTTTCAATAGATTGAATATATGAAAGAGCATAATTATTATATATTAATTTTTTATTTTCATCTTCAGTCCATTTTGAAGAATCATATTCAAAAGAATAATTATTATAAAAATTATATACATCATAATTAGCTTGTTCATTTGAAATTTCATTAATATTATTATTCAAAGTATTTTGTATAGAGTTATTATTAAATAAACCATTAGTTAGAGTTTTTAAAGAAGATGCTAATATAGTAGTTGAAGCTATAGTAGTTATTATACTGCTTAGCAAAATACCTAAAATAACAAATAGTATTGATGTGCCACCTTTTTGTTTAGCTAAATCAATTAGTTGGGTAGGACTTTGAACTTCATTTTTGTATTTATTTAATTTTTGATTAATATTATTTTTATATAATGGGTAAAATGCAAATCCATAAATAATGTTAACAATAATAGGTAATATAGTAGTAAGTATACTTGGAAGTATCATTCCAGAAGGTTTAGTTAAATTTGTAGAAATCATAGTCATGCCAATAATAGGTATAATACATGATATTAGCATAAATATAAATCCAAATAGATATAGCTTTCTATATAAATAGTAAATTCCACCAAAGAAAAAGGAAGGAATACTAAATTTTCGTTTATTTGCTTTAACATAAAGAGTACCCATCCAAGTTTTTTTAAATTCTTCATCATTATTACTGCCATATGAATTTGATACTTCACCATTAAAATTATTATTAGGAGTTTCAATACTATTTTCAAATTGATTATTTACAATATTTTGATCAATGTTATTTGGTTGATTGTTGTTAAAATCTTGCTCTCTATTTATAGTAAATTGATTATTATCAAAACCTTGGGATTGATAGTCAACTTGACTGGTGTTTTGTTGGTAATCAACTTGATTATTGTTTAAATCTATAGGCTGCTCAAAATTAGACCCATTAATATTTGGGTTTAGTATAGGATTGATATGAAGATTTGCAGTATTCTCAAAATTTGTATCATTTTGTATATTAGAGCTTTGATAATCCGGATTATTATTTAAGTCATTATTTTCTATTTTATTAGGTTCATTAATATTATCATTTAAATCAAATAAATTTAATGCTTCATTAGTATCTTGTACTTGATTATCAGAGGTTGATAAATTCGTTTCATTATCTGTTTGATTTTCACTGTTGGATAATTCTGATTGATTATCTGTTTGAGTTTCTGAGCTTGGCAAATCAGATTGATTATTATACTGTGAATTACTTATATCCATATAACTTTGATTATAGATATCATTATTTAATGCTACATTTGAATTATCAAAATATGGTGAATTGTCTATGCTAGTATTTTGAAAATATGGATTGTAATAAGGATTATCTTGTGTATTTTGTGCATATGGATTATTTTGAAGATTATCACCTTGATTACCTTCATTTAAGTTAGAATTATTTATATTTCCATTATTTAAATTTGGATTTCCTAAATTATTATTCTCGTCCATTTTTTTCTCCCTTCGCTTAAAAATTACTATAATTATAAAATAAAAAAATAAATTATACAATAAAAAATTGGAAAAAAATTAATTATTCAAGCAAAAATAAGAGAAGAAAAATCTTCTCTTAAAATATATAAATTATTTTGAATATTCAATTAATTTACTAACTATTTGAATAGCATTTGAAGCCGCACCTTTTCTAATATTATCTCCAACACACCAAAAATTTAATCCATTTGGAATACTAAAATCCCTTCTAATTCTTCCAACTAAAACATTATCTTGCCCGGTAGCATCTGTTGCAATAGGATACTTTTCATGCTCTATATCATCAATAAGAGTTATTCCTTCAGATTTTGCTAATAAATCTTTTATATCCTTAATATCAAAATCTTTTTCAAACTCAACATTTATACTTTCACTATGTGAATTAAGTACAGGTACTCTTACTGCAGTAGCTGTAACAGCCAAGTTAGGCCTACCTAAAATTTTTCTTGTTTCATTAACCATTTTCATTTCTTCTTTGGTGTATCCATTATCTAAAAATACATCAATATGTGGAAGACAGTTATTAAAGATAGGGTATGGAAATTTCTTTAAAGTATAGTTATCTGAAGATGCTACATTAATATCTTTACTTTCTTTAAAGTTTTTAATTCCATTTTCTAAATCATATATTCCGTCTCTTCCGGCACCAGATACTGCTTGATATGTAGAATATACTATTCTTTTAATTTTATATTTATCATCTAGTGGTTTTAAAGCAACAACCGCCTGAATTGTAGAACAATTAGGGTTGGCAATTATTCCTTTATTTTTCTTAATTTCCTCAGGATTAACTTCAGGTACAACTAATGGAATATCTTTATCCATACGAAAAGCACTACTATTATCTACAACAATGCATCCATGTTCTGCTGCTATGGGTGCATATTTTTTTGCTGTACTAGCTCCTGCTGAAAATATAGCAAAATCAAATCCTTCATCAAAAGAATTTTCTGTAAGTTCTTTTACAATATACTCTTTTCCTAAAAATTGAATTTTTGAGCCAGCAGATCTTTTAGAAGCAAAAAGAGTATATTGGGATATAGGTAATTTTTTTTCTTCTAAAACTTTTAAAGCTGCTCTTCCAACAACGCCAGTAGCTCCAACTACTGCTAATTTAAAATTTTTCATAAAAACCTCACTTTCAAAAATGCATAAATAATCTTTTATATAATATGCAATTTGTTTAGGAGTATTAATAAAAACATATAATTATATATTTTTAACAATACTATTATACTACAAAAATTTAAAAATTAAAATATGTTAATTAATTGGAAAAATAAATAATTTGTGAAAAATTTTATAATAAATATTGACAACAGTATAATTATATTATATATATTATTGTATAATATAAAAATGTATTAGATGAAATCAGAAGGAGAATAATATGAAAAACTCTAGAACCCTTGAGGCTGTACACACACACACACACACACAAGTAATTTAATAAATAAAATAATAAAACATAGAAGAAAACTATGTATTTTAAGTGAGCAAAAAATCACTTAAAATGCATAGTCTTTTTGTGCTTTTATAAAAATATTTTATGGGAGATTTTATAATGAAAAAATTGAATAAAAAACAAAGTGTAATAATATTAATTTCAATAATAACAATAATAGTTTTAATAGGAATTTCGATAGGGTTAAATGTAATAAAAATAAATATAGCAAATAACAATTATAAATCAGCTAATAGTGAATTAAATAATGGAAATTTGTTACCAGAATATATAAAAAAAGGAATTACTTTAGGAGGAGTAACCGGAACATTGGAAGAATTGGATACATTTGATGCTACAGCAACAGAAGAAGATATTTTATGGGGAAAAACTGCATATGTTAAAGGAAAAAAAATAACAGGAACAAAAGTGTTAACAGTAAAAAAAGGCAAAGAATCTCAAAAAATATTTAAAGAAAATACAACTTTATTAGACGATTATGGAAACAATGTAAAAGTGCCAGCTGGTTTTAAAATAGCATCAGATTCAGCAACAAATGTAACTGATGGCGTAGTTATTGAAGATGCAAATGCCAATGGAACAAACTCATCAACAGAAGGGAGCCAATTTGTATGGGTCCCAGTTGGAAATGTAATAACAGATAGTAATGGTAGCACTGTTTCAATAGATTTAGGAAGATATATTTTTGATGATACAGGAAAAGAGACATTAGTACAAAAGGCAGCTGAATATGCAAGTGAAACTCAATTAAGAGATAATTATAATGAAAGTACTATAGGAGGATATTACCAAGAGCTTTTGAAAGATAAAGCAACCAGTAATAGAAAAGCAAAAAATATCTCTGATTTTATACAAAAAACAACCAATAGTGGGGGTTATTATATAGGTAGATATGAAGCAGGAGATTCTAATGCTACAGATAATGCAAGAAATGCTGACTCTAATGATGATAATCCTATGGTGTGTAAAAAAGGAGTATATCCATATAATTTTATAACACAAGTACAAGCATCAGAATTATGTCAAAATATGTATAGTAATAAAGCTTTTCAAAGTGATTTGGTAAATAGCTATGCATGGGATACGGCAATTATTTTTATACAAAAATTTAGTCAAAATAAAAATTATTCAAATAAAGAAATAGTACAGAATGATATTGTAAAATGTGGAGAAATATATTCAGGAGAAGAAACTGATGTTGAATGTAATATTTATGATATGGCAAAAACTCCAGGAGAATGGACAACAGAAACATTCTTTGACTCAGAATCAAATGGCTATACGGTAAGAGGATCAGTATTTATGAATAACTATCATCTTCCTAGTGGAAGAGATGTATCATTAGATGATAATACAAACTTAGTTTATCTTACATGTAGAACAATATTATATTTATAAAAATTGTATAATAAAACATGAGTATTTTTTCTCATGTTTTTATTATTTATTTAGTTGAAAAAAAATAATTGGTAGTATATAATTTGTATAATTAAGGCAACAATATAAGTAATTTATATATTATTATATAAAAGACTATTAAAAGATTTTGTAAAAAATCATATAAGGAGATATTATGCTAATAGAAAAAGTATATTTTAACTCAGTAGATAATTTAAATTTAATAGGATTGTTACATAGTCCTAAAGAAAAATCTAACACAGTAGTAATTTCTATTCATGGAATTACAAGCAATTGTTTAAAAAGAAGAGATGACATTTTAGCTAAAAAATGTACTGAAATAGGAATTTCATATTTTGGCTTTAATAATAGAGGTCATGATATAATATGTACTTATGATAAAATAACAGATAATGATATGCACTTTTATGGAGCAGGTGCAGAAAGCATATATGATTCATATTATGATATAAAAGGTGCAATACTAGAAATGAAAAAAAGAGGATTTCAAAATATAATACTTTTAGGTCATAGTATGGGATGTACTAAAGTGGTATATACATATAATGAATTTCTGCAAAATAACGAAACAGAAATTTTAGAAAGTATTAAAGGAATTATCTTACTTTCAATGGTAGATATACCAACAGCATTAAAACAAGTTTTAGGAAAAGATTATAAAAAAATTATATCATATTTTCAAATGCTAAAGAAGAGAGGAAAAGGTGACAGATTAGTTATATTAGACTCATCCACCCCACCAGTAAGACCTAATAGTATATTAGAATATGCAACAGATAAAAAGATAGATTTTGCAAAATTTGGAGATAATAGAACTACATTTAAAGAATTAAATAATATAAAAGTTCCATTATTTATGAGATGGGGAAATGTAAATGAACTAATTTTTCAAAGTGCAGATGAATTAGTAGAAAAATTAAATGAAAAAATAAAAAATGAAAATAAGGATATTTCATATATAAATGGAGCAAATCACAATTATACGGGAAAAGAAGAAGAACTAGGTAAGCAAATTGTAGAATTTATAAAAAAGAATAATTTATAATAGAATTGGATATTTAAGAAAAAGACTATAAAAAGATTAAAATAGTATATTTTATATTGTATATTAAAAAAATTACAAAAGAAAGGAATTAATTATGAAAATAACAAAAATAGAAGCTTTAGAAAAAATAGCTAATAGAATAAGAATGGATGTAATAACAGAAGTATATTATGCAAAATCAGGTCATCCAGGAGGATCACTTTCTATTGCAGATATAATGGCAGTTTTATATTTTAATGAAATGAATATAAATGAAAAAATGCCGGAAAATGAATCTAGAGATAGATTAGTTTTATCTAAAGGACATGCGTCAGCAGCTCTTTATGCAGCCTTAGCAGAAAAAGGATACTTTTCAAAAGAAGAGTTACTAACATTCAGGAATATAAATAGTAATTTGCAAGGTCATCCAGATATGACAAAAGTTAAAGGTGTAGATATGACAACAGGTTCACTAGGACAAGGATTATCTATTGCAAATGGTATGGCTATGGCATCAAAAATGGATTCTATGGGATATAGAGTATATTGCATTTTAGGTGATGGAGAACTAGATGAGGGACAAGTTTGGGAAGCTGCTATGACTTCTAGTAAATACAAATTAGATAATTTATGTGCAATAGTTGATTGCAATGGACTACAATTAACAGGTAGCACAGATGAAATAAAAGGATTAAATATAGAAGATATAGAACAAAAATTTAGAAGCTTTGGATTTAACACCATTACTATAAATGGTAATGATATATTTTCAATAATAAATGCCTTTGGCGTAGCAGATATGACTAAGGATAAGCCATCAGTTATCTTAGCTAAAACTATAAAAGGAAAAGGTGTATCTTTTATGGAAAAGGATGTAGCTTGGCATGGAAAAGCACCAAATGATGAAGAATACAAAAAAGCAATAGATGAACTTATTGAAAAAGAAAAAGAAATAGACAAAAGAATGGAGGGAGTAAACAATGGATAAAATAGCTACAAGAGAAAGTTTTGGAAGAGCATTAGAAGAATTAGGAATGGAAAATAAAAAAGTAGTTGTTTTAGATGCTGACCTATATAATTCAACTAAAACAGAATATTTTAAAGAAAAATATCCGGAAAGATTTATAAATTTAGGAATAGCAGAAGCGGATATGATTGGAACTGCTGCGGGACTTGCTACTTGCAGAAAAATACCATATGCTAGTACATTTGCGGCATTTGCAACAGGAAGAGTATATGACCAAATAAGGACTAGTATTGCTTATCCGAAATTAAATGTAAAAATTTGTGCAACACATGCAGGAATAACAGTAGGTGAAGATGGAGCAACTCATCAAATGATTGAAGATATTAATCTTATGAGAGGCTTGCCTAATATGGTAGTTATGTCTACATCTGATGATTTAGAAACTAAGTGGGCAGTAAAAGAAATTGCAAAATATAATGGACCTGTGTATTTGAGACTTTCTAGATATAAAGTACCAAAAATATATGATGAAAAGACTAAATTTGAAATAGGTAAAGGAATACAAATTGGGGATGGAAAAGATGCAACAATATTTGCAACAGGCATAACTGTAAATGAAGCACTAGAAGCTAAAAGAATACTTAAAGAAAAAGATATTGATGTGAGAGTTGTGGATATTCATACAATAAAACCTATAGATAAAGAATTAATTTTAAAATGTGCAAAAGAAACAAATAAATTAATTTCAGTAGAAGACCATAATGTAATAGGAGGTCTTGGAACAGCCATAAGTGAAGTATTAACTGAAAATTATCCTAAAAAATTAGTTAGAATGGGAATAGAAGATACATTTGGAAAATCTGGTAGAGCTGAAGATTTAATGAAATATTTTGGGATAGATTGTAATTCAATAGTTGAAGAAATAGAAAATTAAATTAATAATATATTGATAAAGATACAAAAATAAGAACATAAAAAATAAAACCGCCGGGGCTTAGGACCTCGGCGGAAAAAGATTTTCTCATGAAGAGAGATAATTTATCAAAAGTAACAATATTATTATAAATATTACAACAGCAAATTCATGCATAAAGATTAATCCATATAGCCAAAAAGCAAAAAAGCTTCCTAGAAAGATTACTATTAGGCTAATAGGATTTTTTGCCTTTATACAAATAATAATTTGTTCAATTATCAAAATACACTCTATTGCAATAAGAGGAGTATAAAAGTATGCTATTAAGGCAAAGAATGCCAAGTATATAGCAACTTTTACTTTTGCTAGTTTAGGCTCTTTAGAACTAATAAGCCAATATAGAAGTAATATTGCAACTAATAAGTTCAATAAATAGCCTAATTTAACACTTAACACTATAAAATCTAAAATAATACCAATAATGCATAAAACAATTTGCTTGACATTATGATAATTAATCGATTTTATTAATGTTATTATCAACAAAATTAATGCTAAAACTACAAAGAACGTAAAAAGCATAATATTTTGATGTGTGCCACTAGCAAAAATAATTAGCCCTATACTTACTGCAAACATAGTAGAAGTATTTAATAGATTTTTAATAGCCCATCCTAGAAGAAGAACTAGTATAAAGGTTGATAATGATGCTCTTTCAGCTTCAATATCGCTTTCAAACAATCTTAAAAACCGTTCACATATATGAGATACAGTAAGTAAAATCGCAGGAAAGTATAAGCTAAAAGACATTTTCTTTACAAAAATAACTATTATAGTATACAAAACTACTATGACAGCAATAGCTATCAAAATTATGGTTTCAAGATAATCTGGCAAGAAGCCAAAGTAACGTAACAGCTGATAATACATATATTAGACTCCTTCCGGTAAGTGAGAAAATCTTTTTATAAAGTAGTATACATAATTGATTATACAATATATTACGAAGAAAATCAAATATACAGTATAAGTTTTTTTACGTATAAAATTTATATAAAAAATTTTACAAAATACTTGCTAAAAGGAATTTTTTAGTATATCATATAACAAAGTGTAAATAATAACACATAAGAATATTTGAAAGGAGAAAAATAATGGACGAAAATAACGAAGAATTAGATAACATAGTAACTCTTAAAGATGAGGATGGAAACGATGTTAAATTTGAATTCCTTGATTTAATAGAATATGAAGGAGAAGAATATGTAGTATTACTTCCAGCAGAAGAGGAAGAAGATGCAGAACCTGATGAAGTTGTTATACTTCAATTAGAAAAAGGATCAGATGAAAATAGTGAAGAAGAAACATATGTTAGTGTTGACGACGAAAATATATTAAATGCAGTATTTGAGATATTTAAAGAAAAATTTAAGGATGAATTTAACTTTGTTGACTAATTAGGTTTTTCATAAATTGAACAACTTAAGATTAGGGTTTAATAAGAAAGCCTTTTGGTAAATATGCCCAAAAGGCTTTTATCATATTATAAAGAATTAATATTTTAAAATATATAAAATTATATAAGAGAAAATAATGAAGGGAGTTTTATAAAATGAGAACTTTTGCAAATTGGATGATAGCCATGTTTATGATAATGTATTGGGGTTTTAGAGTAGTTGTTGCATATCAAGCATCAGTATATAATGATTTTTTTGTTAAGCCAATTAATTTGACTGTTGAAATTATATTATTATTTTTTACTGTTGTATGTATTGTATTAGTTTTTAAAAGAAAATTATTTGGAGCAATAATATACTTTTTAGCATATCTTGCATATTTTGGAACAGATTTAATAAATCAAGTAATGCCAGTATTTACATCAGGACAAGGCCAAATTACAAATTATATGGGAGCCTTTACATCTTTTTTAGGAATAATACTTGCTTTTGCTGTACTTGTAGATTTATCTATTGATAAAGGAAGAAAACCTAAAGATAAAAAAACAGATTGGTTTTATACTAATAAAGAATATGATAGACAGCTAGATGAAAGGGCAGATAAAAATAATTATAGAACTTTATAATGAGGAAAAATGAATTTTGTCTTTTAGAAATTTACATATAATTGTGATGACGTTTAAGTATAATATACAAAAGAAAAAATAAAAAACACACTATACTGTATAAAGCAATATAGTGTGTTTTATACAATTTAATATCAACGATTGTTAAAATAATCTAGAAAATATCAACTTAATAACCAAGATTTGTTGCTTTATAATAATAAAATATAAAGAGATAAGAAAAATATAGTAGGAGAAATAAAAAAATGAAAGAAAAAAATACAATAAATGGTGTATCAAATAATCATTTGATACATGCTAGTAAAATAGACAAAAAAGATTCTTTAGGAATTCCAAATTATGGAGTATGGTACATAGCAACTAAACCAAATCAAAATGCAAGAGAAGAACTGATTAAAATTCATGAATTTATAAAGGATGTTTTAGCAAGCAATAGAGTAGCAGAATTTCAAGGAAAATATAGAAGAATACAATTTATAAATTATGGAAGCACGCAACTTGTGTATGTGCTTACAATTGATGAGAATAGACAATATACTTTACTTGTAACTCAACCATCTGCAAATAAAGGAATAGGAAAAAAAGAATTTAGCAATTTAAATACTTTAAATAAAAAAAGTAATTTAGTAGTTAAACCTTTATATTATTTTCAAGATGAAAAAAGAGAATTATATGTAACTCCATATTTTTATCAATCAAGGTGTATAGGGATAGATACAGAAGATTGGGGAATGTGGATTCCAGAACCAATATATCATTTTAAGGAATATTCGACTAAAGAAAGAAATACAATTAATTCCGCGATGGTTTCAGCTTTAGTTAGTTTATATGATGATGAAAGAAAATTAGGACTTTCAGAATGTAGATTAGATGGTGGAGATTTTATGTTAGAAAAAGGTTTTGAAAGAGACAATTTAGATATAGAAAATATATTAAAAAATATGAAACTAATTGCAGCAAGAAATTTGGTTGAAATGTCATTGGATGAATATATTTCACAAATGAAAAGAGAACTTTTAGGAAAAGAAGAAAAAAATATAATTTTAGGAAAAAAAATAAAATGTCCAATGACAGAAAAAGAAGTTGACGAAGGAATACAATATGGTTTAAAATTAAGGAACAAAAACAAGGAAAATCAGATACATAGATAAGGCGGATTGAAAATAGGAAAGTTGGAGAGTAAAAAAATAATGAATGAAAATAAAACAAACATTAACTGGTACCCTGGACATATGGCTAAAACAAAGAAACAAATAATAGAAGACTTAAAATTAATAGACATTGTTATAGAAATATTAGATGCAAGAGTGCCTCTAGCTAGTCAAAATCCAGATATAGAAGAAATAATCAAAGATAAAAATAAAATAATTGTACTTAATAAATCGGATTTAGCAGATAATAATATTACTAATAGATGGATAGACTTTTATAAAAATAAGGGAATCAAAGCAATTGCAGTAGAATCTAATAATTCTAAAGGTATAAAAGATGTAATTGAAGCGATAAAATTAGAATATGAAAGCATAAAAGAAAAGTATATGCAAAAAGGTAGGATTGGTAAAGCTATAAGAGTTATGGTTCTTGGAATTCCTAATGTAGGTAAGTCTACATTTATAAACAGCATAGCAAAAAGAAATACTGCAAAGGTAGGAAATAAGCCAGGAGTTACTAAACAAAAACAATGGATAAAAGTTACAAATGAAATAGAACTTATGGATACACCAGGTATGCTTTGGCCAAAGCTAGAAAATAAGACCTATGCAATGCATTTAGCTTTTGTTGGAACCATAGGAGAAAATGCTATAGATAAAGAAGAAATTGCATATTATTTATTGGAATATTTGATAAAAAATTATCCAGAAAGAATAACTGAAAGATTTAATATAGAATTAGAAGAAAAAGAAACGATGGATGTATTAGAAGAGATTGCAAGAAAAAGAGGTGCAATTATTTCAGGTGGAAATATAAATATGCAAAAAATTTCAGATATAATATTAAATGAATTTCAAAATGGAAAATTAGGGAGGATAACAATTGAATTACCTAGATGAAGTATTAATTAAAGATGAATCACAAATTAATATGATGTCTCCACTTACTTGGGCGTATGTGGGGGACAGTGTTTATGAGCTATACATAAGAGTATATTTAGCAAATACAACTAATTTAAATCCACATAGAATGCATGTTGAATCAATTAAATATGTAAAAGCAGGATCTCAAGCAAAAGCAGTAAAAAGCCTTATTGAAGCTAATTTCTTAACAGATGATGAAAAAGAAATAGTTAGAAGAGGAAGAAACACTCAAAATCATCATTTACCTAAAAATGCAAGCTTAGAAGATTACTCATATTCAACAGGCTTTGAAGCATTAATCGGTTATTTATTTCTAAATAAAAAAGAAGATAGAGTAAAAGAAATAATAAAAAGAGTAGTAGAAGAAAAGAAGTAAATTAAATTTTAAAATAATATAAAAAGCATAGAATATCGAGATAGTTATTTGATATTCTATGCTTTAATATTTGGTGACCCCTACGGGAATCGAACCCATGATTCAGCCTTGAGAGGGCTGCGTCTTAACCGCTTGACCAAGGGGCCATAACAAAACCTATTATACAATATAAAATGCATTAAGTCAAATATTTTACAAAATTAATATTGACTTAATAAAAATTGTTCATATATAATAGCATTGAATTTAAGAGAATTAGTGGTAGAAAAGTACAAAGTACTAATTTAAAAATTTTTCTTTATGGTATTAATTTTATTATGAAGGGATGTATTTTAAAATGAACAAGTTACCAGTAGGAACAATTGTATTTTTTAATCACGGCAAAAAGCTTGAATTGCCACTTTCATACTCAAATATGAGTAGTTTAAATTCAAAAATAGGACAAAGTTTATTTT
The DNA here is from genome assembly GCA_944392515.1 of uncultured Clostridia bacterium. GTDB lineage: Bacteria > Bacillota > Clostridia > TANB77 > CAG-508 > CAG-793. Next base: position 29,645 of record CALXWV010000004.1, on the reverse strand, counting down.
CTAGAGAAGAAGCAAAATTCTTATCTGATTCTTTAGGAGTTCAAGTTAGTGAAGGAACAGCATTTAATGCTAAGTTATATAAGAAGCTAACAAATCAAGGTTTTTCCATTATTAGAATAATGCCACAAATAAAAGGAAATAGTATTAAAGAAAATAGTAATGTTCTTACCGCAATTATTTCAGATAAAATATCAAAAGAAGATGCTGATAATTTGTTAAGTTACTATAAGGATTTAGAAAATAAAACTCAAAATCAAGATATGCAAAAACAAATTTATGTGTTTGATAATCCAAGATATTATTATAGTGGAAAACAAGGAAAAGGAGCATCTCTAAATGAAACTTTAAAGATTTTTTTAGATTATAAAACAGGAAGAGTATCTAAAGAAGAGCAAGAATTAATTAATAAATATCTAAAATTTGATTTGCAAGATGTATTTTTAGCTGATACAAAAGATAGAATACTTTCACACAAAAATGAGGGTGTCATATTAATTTCATCCAAGGGTAAAATATATGCATCTACTAAAAAGAAAGAACAACATAAGTATGAAGCAATAGAAGTGATGGAAAATGATATGGGAATAAAAGTTTTAGATAAAGAAGCAGAAGCGGGAAGCCTGGCAAAAGATTATAATATTGTGGTCATAAAATTATATAAAGCTATAAGCAATATTGCTGCAATCTTCTGCCCAGAAGAAATGTCAGAAAAACAAGTTGATACATTAATAAAATGTATGGAGGATTTTAGTAAGATCAATTTATACTTACAGTTAGAAGAAAAGCCTAAAATAGTTCCAATTGTTGATGGAAATCAATTTTTAAGAACAGATATTGTTGATGAATCCGCAAATGTGGAAACCGTGCTACAAAAAATACTTGAATATGAAAAAAATAAAAAGAATAAAGGATTATTAGGAACAAAGATTAATTGGATAGCAACAAGTGTAAAAAGTTTTACTAAATATCTAGAAAAATTAAGAAGAACAATTAAATCGCCTACAGAAGAAGAACCAGAAGGCAGAGGATAGATATATTTTTGTTCGACAAATAATGACAAATATTATATTAATATTACATTTTTGTAATATTATCCACAAAAATGTAATAATATGTGGATAACTTATTTTTAAAAATGATATTAAATTAGATAATACTTAATTAAAGGAAGGAAGTTATTAATAATTATGAAATATTTATTTACGTCAGAGAGTGTTACAGAGGGACATCCAGATAAACTATGTGATTATATTTCAGATAGTGTATTAGATGAATGCTTAAAGCAAGATAAAAATTCAAGAGTAGCCTGCGAAACATTAGCTAGTAAGGGAGAAATATATATTACAGGTGAAATTACATCTAAAGCAAATATTAATATAGAACAAATTGCAAGGAATGCAATAAAAGAAATTGGATATGATAACGCTAATTTAGATATAGATTATAGAACTTGCAAAATAATAGTCAATATATCTAAGCAATCACCAGATATAGCAATGGGGGTAGATAGAAGCTTAGAAGATAAAGAAGGAGAATCTATTCAATCAGAAGGAGCTGGAGATCAAGGTATAATGTTTGGGTTTGCTTGTGATGAAACAAAAGAGCTTATGCCACTACCGATTAGTTTAGCACATAAACTTGCAAAAAAATTATCTGATGTAAGGAAAAGCAAAGAAATACAAGGCTTAAGACCAGATGGTAAAGTGCAAGTAACAGTTGAATATGATGATGGAAAACCTTTAAGAGTAGATACAGTTGTACTTTCTACTCAGCACATTGATGGGCTAGATATAGAAAATCTTCGTAAAGAAGTAAAAGAAAAAGTAATTTTTAAAATAATGCCAAGTGATTTATTAGATGAAAATACAAAATATTATATTAATCCTACAGGAAGATTTGTTATTGGTGGACCTCTTGGAGATAGTGGTTTAACTGGAAGAAAAATAATAGTAGATACTTATGGAGGATATGCAAGACATGGTGGAGGAGCTTTTTCAGGAAAAGATCCAACAAAAGTAGATAGAAGTGCATCATATATGGCAAGATTCTTAGCAAAAAACATTGTTGCAAATGGATATGCTAAAAAATGTGAAATACAGCTTTCTTATGCAATAGGTGTTGCTAAACCTGTTTCAATATTTGTAGATACTTTTAAAACAGAAACAATTCCTTCTTCAAAGATTATTGAAAAAGTAGAAAAATTTGATTTAACACCTAGAGGAATAATAAATTATTTAGATTTACAAAGACCTATTTATAGATTAACAACAAATTATGGTCATTTTGGAAAAGATAATTTGCCATGGGAAAAGATTGTTAAAATGTAAAAATTAATAATTAACAAATTATTGAATTAATAAAGAGTTTTGATTAAAAAATATTTATAAATTTAGAAAGGTAATTAAAAAAATGATTGCTTTAATTACAGGTGCATCTTCTGGTATTGGAAGAGATATAGCAAGAGAACTTGCAAAAAGAAAATATGATTTAATAATTGTTGCAAGAAATGAAAAGGCTTTAATGGAATTAAAAGATGAGTTAGAAAAAGAATATAATGTCAAAGTATATGTAAAAATAGTTGATTTAAGCATTAGAGAAAATTGCATAAATTTATATAAAGATGTAAAAAAAGAATTTGAAACAATAGATATATTAATTAATAATGCTGGACTTGGAACTTGCGGAAGATTTACAGATACATCATTAGAAAAAGAAGAACAAATAATAGATACTAATATTACAGCTCTTCATATATTAATGAAGTTGTTTTTACAAGATATGTGTTTGAAAAACAAAGGATATATATTGAATGTGGCATCAATAGCTGGCTTTATGCCAGGGCCACTAATGGCTACATATTATGCTAGTAAATCATATGTAATAAAACTTACTCAAGGGATTCAAAGAGAACTTAAAATGCAAAAATCAAATGTAAAAGTAAGTGTATTATGCCCTGGTCCTGTTAAAACAAATTTTCAAAAAGTAGCAGATGTTAAATTTAATACACCAGAGGCAAAAAGTAGTGATGTGGCAAGAAAAGCAGTAGAAAAAATGTTGAAGAATAAAAAAATTATTTTTACAGAATGGTATATTAGTTTAGTTAGAATATTTACAAAAATTTTGCCTGACTCATTTTTTGCTTTTTGTTGTTACTTTATACAAAAGAGAAAAATAGGATAATAAAGTAAATTTATGAATCTTAAGACGATAAAATTTTATCTATTTAAATAATATTAAGAGGTTTACAAAAAGTGGAATTTAAGGTATAATAATACCATAATTTTGAGTACAGAAAGGAAATGAGATTAATGGACGAAAATCAAGAATTAGATATGGATCATTTAATGATGGTAAGAAGAGAAAAATTAGATAAGTTAAGAGCAGAAGGAAAGGATCCTTTTCAAATTACTAAATTTAATAGAACTCATACTACAAAACAAATTATAGATAATTATGATGAATTAGAAGGTAAAGATGTAACAATAGCAGGTAGATTAATGGCAAAAAGAATAATGGGAAAGGCTTCTTTTTGTCATATTCAAGATGGTGAAGGAAAAATACAAAGTTATGTAAGTATTAATGACTTAGGAGAAGAAAGTTATAAACAATTTAAAGAAGATGATATTGGAGATATTATTGGAGTAACTGGATTTGTATTTAAAACACGTACAGGAGAAATATCTATACATGCAAAAGAAGTAACACTGCTTACTAAATCTTTAAAGCCACTTCCAGAAAAATTCCATGGTTTAAAAGATACAGATTTAAGATATAGACAAAGATATGTAGATTTAATAGTAAATCCAGAAGTAAAAGATACTTTCATAAAAAGAAGTATGATAATAAAAGAGTTAAGAAATATTCTTGATGAAAAAGGATATCTAGAAGTAGAAACACCAATTTTAAATAATTTAATTACTGGTGATGCTGCAAGACCATTTGAAACACACCATAACACATTAGACATAGATATGTATTTAAGAATAGCACCAGAGCTTAACTTAAAAAGATTAATAGTTGGTGGATTTGATAAAGTATACGAAGTATGTAGAAACTTTAGAAATGAAGGTATGGATATTAAGCATAATCCTGAATTTACAAATGTAGAACTTTATGCAGCATATGAAGATTATCATGATATGATGGATATATCTGAAGAGATAATAACTAGATTATGTATGAAAGTAAATGGAACATTAAAAATAAATTATCAAGGATTAGATATTGATTTATCTACACCTTGGAAGAGAATAACAATGATAGATGCTATTAAAGAAAAAACAGGAATAGACTTTAATGAAGTAAAAACAGATGAAGAAGCAAGAAAACTTGCTGATGAAAAAGGTGTTCAATTAGAAGAAGGTAAAACAACAAGAGGACATATCATAAATGAATTCTTTGAAACTTTTGTTGAAGAAACATTAATCCAGCCTACATTTATAATGGATTATCCTGTTGAAGTATCACCACTTACAAAGAGAAAGAAAGATAATCCATCACTTACAGAAAGATTCGAATTATTTATTGGTGGAAGAGAATATGGAAATGCTTATTCAGAGCTTAATGACCCAATAGACCAATATGAGAGATTAAAAAAACAAGCAGAAGCAAGAGCTAAAGGTGATGAAGAAGCGGGTATGATGGATGAAGACTTTGTAAATGCACTAGAAATAGGTTTACCACCAACAGGAGGATTAGGAATAGGATTAGATAGACTTATAATGCTACTTACAAATTCTGCATCCATAAGAGATGTACTTTTATTCCCAACTATGAAACCACTAGATAATCATTAATTAAATGATAGTTATAGTATTAAAAGGAGTTAAATAATGGTAGACTTTTCTAGTTCAATAGAAGAACTTAATAATTATAAGGGATCTGAAAAAAAGAAAACTTTAATATATAATGGTAAGAAATATCTAGTAAAGTTTCCGGATCCAATAAGAGAAAAAAATAAAAATATATCATATATAAATAATGCTTTCTCAGAATATGTAGGTAGTAATATATTTAAGATAATAGGATTTAAAGCTCAAAATACAATACTTGGAACATATACATATAATGGAAAGAAAAAAATAGTTTGTGCTTGTGAAGATTTTACAGATGGAAATCATATACTTTATGAATTTGAAAGTCTAGCATTAAGTAGTAATCCAGATAAAAAAATAGAAACTGAGCTTTCGGATATCTTAGAAGTTATTGAAGAAACTAAGAAAATGATTATTGAAGATGATATAAAAGAAAAATTCTGGGATATGTTTATAGTAGACAGCTTAATTGGAAATACAGATAGACACAACGGAAATTGGGGACTTCTAGTTAATGCAAGAAGTGATAGAGCCGAGTTCGCACCAATTTATGATTGTGGTTCATGCTTGAATCCTATGATTGGTGATGAAGAAATAAAAAAATTAAGTGATGTTGAAATTAAAAATTTAGCAATAAATTGTTATTCTTGTATTAAAGAAAATGGTAAAAAGATAAATTATATGACATTTATAAAAGAACATAAAAATCAAGATTGCAATAATGCTATAAAAAGAATTATGCCAAAAGTTAATATAGAAAAAATAAATGACTTTATAGATGGTATAGACTGTATGCAAGATATAAGAAAAGATTTTTATAAAAATATTATAATGATTAGGTATCAAATTTTATTAGATACATTTAATAAAATAATCTAAAGATAATAAAATATTAAAAAGAAAGAATATGTTTATTTACATATGTGAGGAAATACAAATGTTTTTTGGAGGATTTGGAATGAATTCTTGGATGATAATATTAGTTATCATCTTAATAGCTGAAAATTTAAGATATTATTTATATTCACCAGGAGCTTTGCTAGCACTAGTTCTAAGCATTCCAGGAGTAATAATTGCAATGACATTTCATGAGTTCGCTCATGCCTGGATGGCAGATAGATTAGGTGATGATACACCAAGAAGGCAAGGAAGATTAACATTAAATCCATTTAAACATATGGAACCAATAGGAATGCTTATGCTACTTTTTGCAGGATTTGGATGGGGAAGACCCGTACAAATTAATTCAAATAATTTTAATAGAACCATTACGATTAGAAAAGGTAATGCATTAGTTGCATTAGCAGGTCCAGCTATAAACCTAATATTAGCAATAATATTTAGCATAATTTATGCATTTATATTTGCTTTTGGAGGAACTTTTTTAATATCTCAATCAGGACAAATAGTTTCATTAATAATAGTAAATATAATATCTATGAATGTGGGACTTGGAGTATTTAACCTAATACCATTACCACCACTTGATGGCTCTAAAATATTGGTTGCTTTACTTCCAAGCAGACAAAGAGATTGGTTCGAATCGCATGAAAGAATATTATATATAGTATTTATAATATTATGGATAACACCACTTGCCTCATTAGTAATAAGCCCAATAATTAAATTAATTAATACAGGACTTTTAAACTTAATGGTTTGGATTGTTGGATTATTAGTATAAAAATTAAAGATTATTATATATACACATAATAATTATATAAAAATATTAAAGGACTATAATGAAAGGACAATAAAATGGAGGATGTATATATACTAGGAATTGAATCAAGTTGTGATGAAACAGCAGTATCAGTAGTGAAAAATGGTAGAATTATATTATCCAATGTAATTAATACACAAATTCCAATACATACTGTATATGGAGGAGTTGTACCTGAAATTGCTTCAAGAAATCACATAGATAATATATCTGATGTAGCAAAAAAAGCAATTGAGGATGCAAATATAGATTTTAATAGAATAAATGCAGTAGCATGTACTTATGGTCCTGGACTAGTTGGAGCTTTGCTTGTAGGTTTATCTTATGGCAAAGCTTTAAGCTATGCTTTAAATAAGCCATTAGTTGGAGTTAATCATATTCAAGGTCATATAGCAGCAAATTACATTACTTATCCAGAGCTTAAACCACCTTTTTTATGTGTAATGATGTCTGGAGGAAATACTCAATTAGTTAATGTAAAAGATTATACAGATTTTGAAGTACTAGGAAGGACTAAGGATGATGCAATAGGTGAAGCTTTTGACAAAGTTGCAAGAGTAATAGGATTAGGATATCCAGGAGGTCCTAAAATAGACAAAATGGCATTAAATGGCCAGGCTAATATAGAATTACCAAAAACACATGTAGATGGTTTAGATTTTAGCTTTAGTGGAATAAAAACAGCTGTAATTAATTTACATCATAAAGAGCCAGATATAAATAAAGAAAATTTATGTGCAAGTTTTGAAAAAGCAGTAACAGATATGCTAATGGAAAAAGTTAAATTAGCAATACAAAAAATAAATGTTAGTAAAATAGTTCTTGCTGGAGGCGTTTCAGCAAATTCATATATTAGAAAAGAATTTGAAAAAATAGAAACAAATGGCATTAAAGTATATATGCCAGATTTAAAACTTTGCACAGATAATGCAGCGATGATAGCATCAGCAGGATATTATAATTTCATAAATGGAAAAATAGATGATTTAACTCTAAATGCAGTACCTAATTTAAAGTTATAAGGTTTGAAAAACAATAAAAAATGTATTAATAGATGAATAGTCAAAGAACTAAATAAAAGAGGAGTACATAATGTCAATATATGCAATAGGTGATTTGCACTTATCTTTAAATAAAGAGAAGCCAATGGATATATTTGGTCTAAACTGGAAAAGTCATGAACATAAAATAAAGGAAAACTGGGAAAAGACTGTATCTAATGATGATTTAGTTTTACTTCCAGGAGATTTTTCGTGGGAAATGCATTTAAAAGATATGTATGAAGACTTTAAATTTTTAAATGATTTACCAGGAAAAAAACTTTTACTTAAAGGAAACCATGATTACTGGTGGACAACTCTTGCAAAAATGAGAGAATTTATAGAAGAAAATAAATTTAGCAATATTGATTTTGTATATAATAACAGTTATTTATTTGAAGATAAAATAATAGCAGGAACTAGAGGTTGGGCATTAAATGATACAGAAAATGGAATAAAAATGAATCACAGAGAAGAAGAAAGACTTAAGATTTCTTTGCAAAGTGGAGTAGATAGTTTTGGAGATAAAGAAATAATTTGTTTAATGCATTATCCACCAATAGTAGCTGAAGAAATAAATAAGTTAGAAGATGTAAATTATGATCCAAAAAGTAATAAAAGTGAAAATACTAATAAATTAAAGATATCTAATTATGTCAAAATAATGAAAGAGTATAATGTTAAAACTTGCTTATATGGTCATCTACATGGAGAATCACATAAGGAAGCTCTTGAAGGAATAATAGAAAACATTAATTTTAAATTAGTAAGTTGTGATTATTTAGAATTTAAATTATATAAAGTTAGATAAATAAAAAAGCAGGAGTGATAGGTGACACTTCTGCTTTAAAAAGTAAATTATACTATCAATTTTTATTAAAAGTCTTGATTTATTCATATTTTGTGGTATAATAATATAGCATTTTATGAGAAAAGGAAGGATATATAATGAGCTTAAAACAAGAAAAAACAGAAAATAAAAATGAACTAAAATTAACATTTACAGTACCAGCTTCAAGATTTGAAGAAGCAATAATGGATGTATTTAAGAAGAGTGCTAAATACTTCAATATTCCAGGATTTAGAAAAGGAAAGGCACCTTTTAAAATAGTAGAAAGATACTATGGAGATAACATCTTTTATGAGGATGCATTTAATGAATTAGCTCCAGTTGTTTATGATGAAGAAGTAACAGAAAATAAAATAGAAGTAGCCAGCAGACCACAAATAGATGTTGTTCAAATGGAAAAAGGTAAAGACCTTATATTCACAGCAATAGTTGCTACAAAACCAGAAGTTAAACTTGGGAAATATAAAGAAATTCCATTAAAGAAAATTGAATATAAAGTAACTGATGAAGATATAAACCATGAAATAAATCATATGGCTGAACATAATTCGAGAATTGTTACAGTAGAAGATAGAGAAGTTAAAGATAAAGATATAGTAACAATAGACTTTGAAGGCTTCGTTGATGGCAAAGCTTTCGAAGGTGGAAAAGCAGAAAATCATGAATTAACAATTGGAAGCAAAACATTTATACCAGGATTTGAAGACCAAATAATCGGAATGAAAATTGGTGAAGAAAAAGACATCAAAGTTACATTCCCTAAAGATTATTTCTCTAAAGACTTAGCTGGTAAAGAAGCTACATTCCATGTTGTATTATATGCAATTAAAGAAAAACAAATGCCAACAATAGATGATGAATTTGCTAAAGATGTTAGTGAATTTGATACTTTAGAAGAATTAAAAAACAGCATCAAAGAAAAAATGCAAAAAGAAAATGAAGAAAGAGCAAAACATGAAACAGAAGATGCTGCTTTAGAAGAAGTTTGCAAAAATACTAACATAGAAATTCCAGAAGGAATGATTGAATTAGAAATAGATAATATTATGCAAAACTTAGACCAAAGACTAAGCTATCAAGGACTTAACTTAGAACAATATCTAAAAATGATGGGGAAAACAGAAGCTGACTTTAGAAAAGACTATAAAGAACAAGCTGAAAAGAATGTTAAAACAAGATTAGTTCTTGAACAAATAGTAAAAGATGAAAAAATAAAAGAAGATGAAAAATACATCAAAGAAAAAATAGAAGAAATGGCTAAACAATATAACAAAAAAGTTGAAGACTTAGAAAAAAATGAAGAACTTAAAAATTATTTAGCTGAAGGCTCTAAAACAGAACAAGCAGTAAAATTAATAGTAGATAACGCAAAAATATCTAAGAAATAATAAATGAACTAAATAAATGTAGTAAATGGGGAAAGTTGGAGATAAATATTATAATATCTCTAACTTTTTCTTTCAAAAAGGGTTGATATCTTATAAAAAAATATATATAATATGTTAGTATTATTAATTCTGATAATTTACAATAGTCAGAAAATACTTTATTAGAAATTTATTTAAATAAGGCTTTGCCTTAGGAAAGGATATATTATGAAAGACTTTAATGATAGTTTAGTACCATATGTTATTGAACAATCAGCAAGAGGAGAAAGATCATACGATATTTTCTCAAGACTATTAAAAGATAGAATAATATTTTTAAGTGAAGATGTTAATCAAACATCAGCAAGTTTAGTAATAGCACAAATGCTATTCTTAGAATCAGAAGATCCAGATAAAGAAATATCTTTATACATAAATTCACCAGGAGGATCAGTTTCAGATGGATTTGGTATAGTAGATACAATGAATTATATCAAATGTCCTGTAACTACAATATGTGTAGGTATGGCAGCAAGTATGGGAGCTGTACTTTTAGCATCAGGCGAAAAAGGAAAAAGATTTGCTACACCAAATGCAGAAATTCTTATACATCAACCATTAATAGGTGGCCAAGGTGGAGGACTTTCTGGTCAAGCAACAGAAATTAAAATTCATGCAGACCAAATGATAAAGACTAGAGAAAAAATTAACAAATTATTAAGTGAAAGAACAGGTCAACCAATTGATGTAATAGAAAGAGATACAGAAAGAGACCACTATATGACAGCTGAAGAAGCTTTAAAATATGGTCTAATTGATGGAATAATGGATAAAAGAAAATAATAAATATTACTTAATGTAAATATTTATTAATAAATTATTATAATTACGATATAATATGAACATAAGAAAATGAGTGACTATGAAAGGAAAGATTTATTATGCCAAAAAAGACTCAAAGTATAAGATGCTCTTTTTGTGGAAAACCACAAGAGAGTGTTCATAAAATGGTTGCAGGTCCTGGAGTATATATTTGTAATGAATGTATTCAGGTATGTAACAACATATTAGAAACAGATGATTTTGAAGAATTTGATGACAGATATACATTAAATGAGGAAGAAAAATTACCTACTCCTGAGGAAATTAGGAAAATTTTAGATGAATATGTAATAGGTCAAGATGAAGCTAAGAAAACATTGTCAGTTGCAGTATATAACCATTACAAACGTATAAACAGTGAAGAAGAAAAAACAGATGATGATGTTGAAATACAAAAAAGTAATGTACTTTTACTTGGACCTACAGGTTGTGGAAAAACATTTTTAGCTCAAACACTTGCAAAAATATTAAAAGTTCCATTTGCAATAGCAGATGCAACTACTCTTACAGAAGCAGGTTATGTTGGAGAAGATGTTGAAAATATTCTTTTAAAATTAATTCAAGCAGCAGACTATAATATAGAAAAAGCTGAAAAAGGAATTATATATATTGATGAGATAGATAAGATTTCAAGAAAATCTGAAAATCCATCAATAACAAGAGATGTTAGTGGTGAAGGTGTACAACAAGCGCTACTTAAAATAGTAGAAGGAACAGTAGCATCAGTACCACCACAAGGAGGAAGAAAACATCCACATCAAGAATTTTTACAAATTAATACTTCTAATATATTATTCATATGTGGAGGTGCTTTTGAAGGATTAGACAAAATAATAGGTGAAAGAATAGGTAAAAAAGCTATAGGATTTGGTACAAATATACAAAGTGCTAAAGAAATAGATAAATATAAAGTATATGAACAAATGTTACCACAAGACTTATTGAAATTTGGTCTAATTCCAGAATTTGTAGGAAGATTACCAATTATAGCAACTTTAAGAGAATTAGATAGAAATGCACTTATAGATATTATGACAAAACCTAAAAATGCTTTAGTTAAACAATACAAAAAACTTCTTGAAATGGACGGAGTAGACTTAGAGTTTACTGATGATGCATTAGAGGCAATAGTAGATAAAGCTATAGAAAGAAAAACAGGAGCAAGAGGTTTACGTTCTATAATGGAAGAAACAATGAGGGATGTTATGTATGATATACCTTCAAATCCTAAAATTGTTAAATGTACAATTACAAAAGATACAGTTTTAGGTAAAGAAAAACCAGAAGTAGAAATAGATGAAAATAGAGTAGAAAAACCTAAAAAAGTAAAAAGGCATAAAACTGAAGCAAAAGAAACTGCATAAAAAATAAATATATGTTTTTATATTAAATAAAAATATGAAAACATATATTTTTTATTTAAAAATAAATAGAGAAAAATAGAAAATAAAAATGGAAGAATATAAAATATACTTTATGCACTATTTTAAGCATATTAATACTAATCATATGTTTAAGTAGAATATATTTAGGAGTTCACTATGCGAGTGATGTAATAGGTGGAATTTGTTTTTCAATAGCATACTTAATTATATTTATAAATGTTTTTTAATAAAATAAATCGCCCCTGAGGTCCAGGTGAACCTCGGGGGTTGGTGCTTATTTTAGCCTGCCAAGAATCCTACAGAACGGTCTTGATAACTTATCGAATTTTACACTTGTCCCATTGTCAAAGTTAATTTTAACTTCAACAACGAAACCTTTCCTCGAAATGAGGAGTTCAATAGAGTTTATTTTGCCAGTACCTGCAGGATTGTCTCCAATGGCGTTTATACCGTCAGAGACAAATCCGGCGATGATACCGGATTCACCGTACATTGCTGAAAGGTCGACATCCTCTGAATCTGCATCTGCATCTTGATAGACGTATGCTAAACACATAACATCTTCCTTTTGCACTGTACCCACTGCTTTGGATACCATAACAGCAGTGACTATCATCTCAACCACTTCAGAAGTCGGCTTTGCGACTTCGACTGACTTTCCCCGACAATCGCCGAGAATTCTTTTAATGATCATACAAACACCTCCTGATAATGTGTATGATATTATTATACCATAAAAAAGTATAATAATCAAATTTGACATAATTCATGATAGTGTAATCTTAAGAAAATATTAATTGAAACTATCTAAAATACTTGATATAATAAAGATGTAGGGGGATAATATGAACACAATTTTATTAGTAGAAGATAGTGAATCAATTATAATGGGATTAAAATACTCATTAGAGCAAGAAGGTTTCAAAGTAATAACTGCAAAAACAATAAAAGAAGCTAAAGAATATAATGAATATGATTTAATTTTGCTAGATATAACTCTTCCAGATGGAAATGGATTTGACTTTTTTAAGGAAGTAAAGAAAAAAGAAGATGTGCCAGTAATTTTCTTGACAGCATTAGATGAAGAAATTAATATAGTTAAAGGTTTAGACTTAGGAGCAGAAGATTATATTGTAAAACCATTTAGAGTTAAAGAATTAATTTCAAGAATAAAGGTAGCATTAAGAAGGTACAATAAAATGTCCTCTTCTACCATAAATATCAATGGAATAGAGCTGGATAGTGAAAATATGGAAGTAAAAAAAGATGAGAAGGTAATAGAACTTACAAGTTTAGAATTTAAAATATTACTTCTTTTATTTACAAATAAAAATAAATTAGTTACTAGAGATATGATACTAAATAAAATATGGGATTTAGCAGGAAACTTTGTAAATGATAATACACTTACAGTATATATAAAAAGAATAAGAGAAAAAATAGGAGACAGTGAAGGAAAAATTATAAAAACTATTAGAGGAGTAGGATATAAAGTAGATGAAAAAAACTAAAATTATTTTAAGTGTATTAATACTTTTATGTATAGCAGTAATAACAAATATATTTGTTTTAAAAAACGAATTTAATAATTCTATACAAGAATATAATTTGGGAGTATATGAACTAATAGGCTTAATTAAAGAAAAATATTCTGATGTATCAGAAGAAGATATTATTAATATATTAAATGGCAAAGAAAATCAAGAGTATATTGAAGAAGGAAGCAATATAGCTAAAAATTATGGAATAAATAATGAAGAATCTGCTATATTAAAATTAGAAGATTCTAAAAATAATATTATTATATATTCTTCAGGTATAATAATAGCATTGGCTATTTTTATTACAATAATTTGGATAATAAATAATTTAATTCAAAAAAGAAAAATATCTAAAATTACTGAATACATAAAAGAAATAAATAGAAAAAATTATGAACTTAAAATAAAGGAAAATGGAGAAGATGAGTTATCTAATTTAAGAAATGAATTATATAAAATAACAATAATGCTTAAAGAAGAAGCAGAAAATTCTAAAAAAGATAAAAAGTTTTTAGCAAAAAGTTTGCAAGATATTTCTCACCAAATAAAAACTCCACTTACATCAATATCTATAATGCTTGATGAAATAAAAGATAATGAAAATATGGATTATGTAACAAAGCAAAAATTCATTTATGAAATAAGCAGACAAGTTGAAAACATAAGCTTTTTAACTATTTCTTTACTAAAATTATCCAAATTAGATAGTGGAACAGTTGAATTTGAAAAAGAAAAATATGATTTAGAAAAGCTGGTTAATGAAGCTATAAGAAATCTAGAAATACCACTAGAAATAAAAAATCAAGAGGTAATTATTTCTTTAAAAGAAGCATATATAATTGGCGATTATAAATGGACATTAGAAGCAATCACTAATATAATAAAAAATTGTATAGAACATACCAAAGAAAATAAAAAGATATTTGTAGAAATTAGAGAAACTAATGTATATACAGAATTAATTATAAAAGATGAAGGAGAAGGAATAGATAATAAAGATTTAAAACATATTTTTGATAGATTTTATAAAGGTAAAAATTCATCAGAAAATAGTTTTGGAATAGGTCTTTCACTTTCAAAATCTATTTTAGAAAAGCAAAATGCATCAATAACGTGCACTTCCAAATTAAATGAAGGAACAACATTTAAAATATATTTTTATGAAAGATAATATAAAAGAATACAATAACAAATAATAAAAATATTATAATAAATAATAATATAATAATAATTTTATTAAAAAAGCTGCTTACAAAGTATATACAAATATTTTATAAGCAGCTTTTTTGTAACTAGATATTATTAGGTAATAAAATAAAAAGATTAATTGTCATTTAAATGTCACTTTCAGTAAGTATAATATATTTAAAAGAAAATGAAAAAAAGGAGGATCGTATAATTTATACGAAAAAAATTATGGAAATTTTAAGAGTTGAGAATTTAACAAAAAAATATGGAAAAGGAGAAAGTGAAGTAATTGCTGTAGATAATGTTAGCTTTTCAGTAGAAAAAGGAGAGTTTTTAGCAATAGTAGGAAGTTCTGGAAGTGGTAAGTCTACTTTACTACATTTGCTTGGAGGAGTTGATAGACCTACATCTGGTAAGGTTTATGTAGATGGAAAAGATATTTATTCTTTAAGTGATGATAACTTAGCTATATTTAGAAGAAGACAAGTAGGAATAATATATCAATTCTATAATTTAATACCAATATTAAATGTTGAAGAAAATATTACTCTTCCTTGTGATTTAGATGGAAATAAGGTTGATGAAAAAAGACTAAATGAATTATTAAAAAGTTTAGGATTAGAAAATAGAAGAAAACATCTTCCAAATGAACTATCTGGAGGACAACAACAAAGAGTATCTATAGGTAGGGCTCTAATTAATAATCCAGCAATAATTCTAGCAGATGAACCTACAGGAAACTTAGATTCAAAAGCTAGTGAAGAAATTGTTGAATTATTAAAACTAACAAATAAGAAGTATAAACAAACAATAATTATGATAACACATAATTTAGAAATAGCAAATGAAGCAGATAGAGTACTTACAATAGAAGATGGAAAAATAGTTAAAGAAAAATAAGAGGGAAAGGAGTAAAGATATATTATATATATCATGTAAGGAAAATGAAGATTTTAAACAAACTTACCTTAAAAAGTTTAAAGCTTAATAAGAAAAGAACATTAGTTACAATAATAGGAATAATACTCTCTACTGCATTAATTACAGTAGTTGCAGGTATGGTAACTAGTAGTCAGGCTACATTAAAAGAATATTTTAGAAAAACAAATGGAGATTATGAAGTAGAATTTAAAAATGTACCAATAGAAGAATTATCATATATAGAAGAAAATAGAAATATAGATAATTATTTTCTAACATCTAGTATTGGTTATGCAAGATTTAAAGAATCAAATAATGATTATAAACCGTATTTTTATATCTTAGGAATAGATAGTAGTGCTAAAGATAAACTTCCAATAAATTTAACAGAAGGAAGATTTCCAACAAACAGTAGTGAAATAGTTATAAGTAAAAATATTTATGATTATATGTTATCTGAAGGAGATAACTTAGAATTAAAAGAACCAGAAAATCCATTAAAAATAGGAGATACTTTATCCTTAGAGGTATCAAAAAGACTATTAGATGGAAAAGAACTTGACCAAGATGATATTTATACAGAAGATGAATATTTAGAAAGTATGTATACTAAAGAATACACTATTGTAGG
This sequence comes from uncultured Clostridia bacterium, assembly GCA_944392515.1. Taxonomy (GTDB): domain Bacteria; phylum Bacillota; class Clostridia; order TANB77; family CAG-508; genus CAG-793. Next base: position 13,303 of record CALXWV010000004.1, on the reverse strand, counting down.
AATAATGGATAGAGTAAATTATGAATTAGAACCTTATTCAGCACCCGGTTTTACTGCACTTACATATTTAGATGTAAATAATTTAGGAAAAACAGCGAATATATATGCAAATTTTACAAAAGAAGGCTTACGAAATTATAAAGAAGTATTAAGTAATATCTTAGGATTAGATTTAAATTATGAAAAAGAAAATAATTATGTAGATATAATGGAGCTTAGCACAGGAACTGCTAAAGAAGAAGTTGGAAGTAAATATGATATTGGACTTAATACAAGCTTACTTCAAATAGAAGGAGTAGGTGTTAATAGCTCATATATGAGGATGTTATATCTAGTTGGAATAGTAGTTCTAGTTATAATAATAATTTCAAGTGTATTTGTAATAAGAAATAGTTTTGCAATATCAATAACTGAAAGAACAAGGCAATATGGAATGTTATCCTCTATAGGAGCTACAAAAAAACAAATAAGAAAAAATGTATTATTTGAAGGATTTGTACTTGGAATTATAGGAATTCCATCAGGAATAATACTTGGAATTTTAGTAAACTGGATTTTATCAATTATTTTAAATAAATTAATAAAAAATATTGCAGAAGATGTGAATTTTATATATTCTCTTCCAATTTTAGCAATAATATTCTCTATAGTTTTAGGAACAATTACAATTTACTTTTCATGTAGATCATCTGCTAGAAGAGCATCGAAAGTATCTCCAATTGATGCAATAAGAAGTAGTGAAGATATAAAAATAAAAGGTAAAAAAGTAAAATCACCTAAAATAATTAAAAAGATTTTTGGGGTAGGTGGAGATATAGCTTATAAAAACTTAAAAAGAAACAAGAAAAAGTATCGTACAACAGTAATTTCATTAGTTGTAAGTATATTTATCTTTATATCAGTTACATCTTTAGTGCAATATGGTTTTAATATATCAAGTCAATCATTTCAAGATTATAAATATAATTTGATGCTATCAGTAAATAGAGAAATGAAAGATGATGAGGAAGTATATAATCAATATAGGCAAATAGCAAATAATCAAAATGTAAAAAGATATTCAATTACAAAATTTACTTCTCTTACAATGGATAAAAATGAACTAAAGTTATCTGATGAAGGAAAAGAATATTTAAGCGGTTATTCTAGTTATGAAGAAAATGAGACATATTTTGTAACAATGGTATCTTTGGGTAATGAAGAATATAATAGATATTTAAAAGATTTAGGATTAAATTATGAAGATGCAAAAGATAAAATAATATGGATAGATGACTTTGAAAGATACATATATAATAATGAGGATGGAAGTTATAAAAAATATATTGGAGAATTATATAAATATAATAAAAATGATGAGATAAAATATAAAACAATAAAGGATAAAAATTATACAGTAGAAGGTAGTGCAAAAATCATAGCTCAAACAACCAAAAAGCCTATGGGATTAGAAGGTTCATCATATAATCAAGGTGTAATGGTAGTAAGTGATGAATTTATGGATAAAATGGATTGGCATTTTGGTAGCCTTTATGTAGATGTAGATAATCCAGATAAATTTGAACAAGAAATAAAGAAAGAATATAAAAACATAGGTACTTATAATATAGAAGCGGAAGCAAATAGACAAACTTCATTAATTATAATAATAGCAATATTCCTTTATGGATTTATAATAGTAATATCATTAATTGGAGTTACAAATATATTTAATACAATAACAAGCAATATGAATTTAAGAAGTAAAGAATTTGCAAATCTAAAATCAATTGGAATGACTAAAAAAGAATTTAATAGAATGATTAGATTAGAAAGCATATTCTATGGTTTAAAATCAATAATAATAGGAGTTCCACTTGGAGTACTAGGTTCATACTTATTATACCTAGCATTTAATGCAGGAATAATGATGCCATATACATTTCCAACAATACCAACAGCCATTGCAGTAATAATTGTATTCTTATTAATTGGTGGTATAATGAAGTATTCAATAAATAAGATAAATAAGCAAAACATAATAGAAACAATTAGAAAAGATAATATATAACTAAGATTAGGCAGTCTAAAAAAGACTGCCTAAATATTATAAATTTGCTTTGGACATTGTAAAGAAAGAATAAAAAAGCTATGTATTTAAAATATGCTTAAGATTCATAGTTTTTTTGTGCATTTACAAGTAATATAATAAGAAATAATATTAACCAAGAAACAGAGGGAGATTTTGCAACAACAGAAAATGAAAACTTCAATCTAGTTGCAAGCTATAGAAAAGAAAAAATAAAATTGACACATTTAAAATAGAGTGCAAATTTTAATAAAAACACAAATAATTTGCAATCTGTTGCAAATTATTTGAAAATATAGTATAATGGTAATGAAATAATTTAACTCTTTTAGGTTATACTTATATATAAGAAAGGAATAATTTTAAATATGATAGAAAGAAAAGATTATTTAGAAAAATTAAAAAAATGGAAAGACAAGGATTTAATAAAAGTTGTAACAGGAATTAGAAGATGTGGAAAATCAACCTTATTTGAACTATATATTGATTATTTAAAAAACATAGGAATAGAAAATAATCATATAATATCAATAAATCTTGAAAATCCAGATAATGAATTTAATACTTATAAAGAGCTATATAAATTTGTAAAAGAACAAATAAAAGATAATAAGCAATATTATGTATTTTTAGATGAAGTTCAAAATGTTCCAGAATTTCAAAAAGCGGTTGATGGACTTTATATTATAAAAAATGTAGATGTATATATAACAGGCTCTAATGCTTATTTATTATCTGGAGAATTAGCAACATTATTAACTGGAAGATACATAGAAATAAAAATGTATCCATTATCATTTGAAGAATATATAAATTATTATAAAAAAGAGGCAGACGAAAAAATATATTTAAATTATATAAATCGAAGTTCATTTCCATATGCTTTAAATTTAGATGATGAGGGAGAAGTAGATGATTATTTAGATGCTTTATATAATACTATAATTTTAAAAGATGTAGCACAAAAAAAGAAAATATCTAATATATCAATGATTAGAACAGTTGCCAAATTTATGTTTAACAATATTGGAAATTGTTTATCAATAAAGAAAATAGCAGATACGTTAACTTCAGATGGTAGACCTATATCTGTTCATACAGTTGAAAGTTATGTTGATGCATTAGTTGAAAGCTATATATTTAATAAGGTTTCAAGATTTGATGTAAAGGGAAAACAATATTTACAATCAGGAGAAAAGTATTATGCAACTGATGTAACTATGAGATATGCTTTATTAGGTAGAAGAAATATTGATGCAGGACATATATTGGAAAATATAGTATATCTTGAGCTTATAAGAAGAGGTTATAAAGTATATGTTGGAAAAACAGGAGAAAAGGAAGTGAATTTTGTAGCAGAGAATAAAGAAGGATTTACTTATTTTCAAGTAGCATATACAACAAGGGAAAAGGCAACACTAGAAAGGGAGTTAGAGCCATTGCAAGAGGTAAATGACCATTATCCTAAATATATACTAACAATGGATATAGATCCAGTAGCTGATTATAATGGAATAAAAAAGATGAATGTTTTAGATTGGTTATCAAATAAGTAAATGTTTCTCTTTCAATTAATAATATAAAAACAAGAAAGAACTTGAAAAATAAATAATAGCTATTTAGCAAAAAAGATGATGATAAAAGTGGGTTAAAAAATATCTGAGGCAGAAATTTTATGACAACTTACTATACTTTTGCTAAAATATAATACAAAATATATTTATATAATTATGGAATTTAATTACTTTATGTGATATAATACTCTTATTAGTATTCATATAAATTAAAGTTATATGAATAAAGATTAAAAATAGGAGGAGAAAATATGAGCAAATATTATGTAACAACACCAATTTATTATCCAAGTGGAAAATTTCATATTGGAACAGCGTATACTACTGTTTTAGCAGATATGTTAAAGAGGCTAAAAGTAATGCAAGGATATGACTCATTAATGTTAACTGGTGTGGATGAACATGGACAAAAAATAGAAGATAAGGCAAAAGAAGCTAATATGTCTCCTAAAGAATATGTAGATATTCAAGCAGATGCAGCTAAAAAATTATGGAAAACAATGAAAATAGATAATGATATATTTATGAGAACAACTGATGAATATCATGAAAGAGCTGTTCAAGAAATATTTGAAAGATTTTTAAAACAAGGTGACATATATAAAGGAGAATATGAAGGTTGGTACTGCAAGCCTTGTGAATCATATTTTACTGAAACACAATTAGTAGATGGCAAGTGCCCAGATTGTGGAAGAGAAGTTAAAAAGATGAAAGAAGAAGCATATTTTTTTAATATGAAAAAATATGCAGATAGACTTTTAGAATTTTATAATTCTCATCCAGACTTTATAAAACCAGAATATAGAAAAACAGAGATGATTAATAACTTTATAAAACTAGGTTTAGAAGATTTATGTGTTACAAGAACTTCTTTTGATTGGGGAATAAAAGTTAAGAGTGATCCAAAACATGTTATATATGTATGGCTTGATGCACTAACTAACTATATAACAGCTCTAGGATATTTATCTGATGATGATAGTATGTTTAAGAAATACTGGCCAGCAGACCTTCATATAGTTGGAAAAGATATTGCTAGATTCCATTTAATTTATTGGCCAATATTCTTAATGGCACTAGATTTGCCACTTCCTAAAACAATATTTGTACACAACTGGATTATGATGAAAGATGGTAAAATGAGTAAATCTAAAGGAAATGTAATTTATCCAGAACAACTAATTGAAAGATATGGTCTAGATGCTACTAAATATTTCTTAATTAGAGAAGTACCTTCATCACAAGATGGTTTATTTTCACCAGAAGAATTTGTACAAAGATACAATTATGATTTATGTAATGATTTAAGTAATCTATTAAATAGAACTATATCTATGGTTAATAAATATTTTGAAGGTAAGGTTCCAGAATATAATGGAATCAAAAATGATGTTGATGAAGATTTAGAAAAAGCATCAAAGGATGTAATAGAAAGTTATAATCGTGAAATAAATAATTTTGAATTTGCAAATAGCTTAAAAGAAGTATGGAATTATATTTCAAGAACAAATAAATACATTGATGAAACATCACCTTGGGCTTTAGCTAAAGATGAAGAGAATATAGAAAAACTTAAATCTTGTATTTATCACTTAGTTGCAAATTTAAGAGAAATTGCAATTTTAATAAGACCACTAATGAAAGATACATCAGATAATATGTTAAGACAACTAGGAATGGGCAGTAATGTAAATTGGGACACTTTAAAAGAATATAAAAATATAAAGAATATAAAAGTTATTGAAAAAGGTGAACCAATTTTTATGAGATTAAAGGAAGAAGAGGAAGTAGAAGCTATTAAAAATATGATGAAACAATAAAAAATATTAAGAATGATTTAATCTAATATTAAAATAAAAGTAAGTCGGAGCCACTTTTTAAGAGGCTTCAACTTACTTTTATTAGCTGTTATGCTAAGTTTTTGTATAATCCACAAAAGCAGATTAGATAGAAAAAGCGGTTGTGGGTAGATAAAGCTCGCTCAAGATGAGACGGGCTTCGGTTAGGGTCATATCTCCGTGTCCAATGTGACTTTGAAGCCAACCTTCAAGAGAATTTTTGAAAGTTACGGCATCATGATACTCCTTAGAATAAGGCTTGCCGTAAGCCTCATGGTAGGCCAGCTCATAGATATATGGCATCATAAAGTCGAACACATCTTCTTTTGATGCAGAATAAGGATGCTTGACACAGCCCTTGCCTTCTTGGATAATCATGAAGTTTAAAGAACCATTGTCAGAATCCCGCCAAATGCGAAAATGGTTTTGGAAAAAGTTGCTACTCATAATTATCTCCTTTTCACTTGTAGAAGGGCAACTACCCTTCGGAAAAAAATTGCTTAAATAAATAGTATACTTAAGATTTATATATGTCAAGTTATTTTCGACAAAATTCGACAAAAAGTGCTTAAAGTTAATTGAAAAAGTAAATTCTATAAAAAATAAATTGAATTAAACAGTAAATAAGAAATTCATAATCATTAAAATTAATAAAAGATTAGATTTAAATTTGAAAATACTGCATAAAAATTTTTTCTTTGAACATAATAGCAATATAAGGAAAATTTAGTGAAAATTTTACACATATAGTATATTTATTCAAAGAAAGGAAGATTTGTAAATGAAAGCCACTGGAGTTGTTAGAAGAATAGATGATTTAGGAAGAATAGTTATTCCAAAAGAAATAAGAAGAACATTAAGGATAAAAGAAGGAGATCCACTAGAGATATTTACTGAAAAAGATGGAGATATTATTTTAAAAAAATATTCTCCAATAGGAGAACTTTCAAATTTTGCCACAGAATATGTTGAAAGCTTAAATAAAATTACAGGTCATATAAGTATTATAACTGATAGAGATACAGTTATAGCTGTAGCAGGAACAAGCAAAAAAGACTTATTAGAGCAAAAAATTAGTACTGATTTAGAAAAAATATTTAATACAAGACAAAAATTTGTAGGAGAGGGAACTAACTCAGTATATATTACTGAAAAAGGAAATAAAGATAAAGAAATAAAGCCACAAGTTATTTGCCCAATCATTTCTGATGGTGATGTTATAGGAAGTGTTGCTTTAATTAGCAAAGATGCTAATACAAAAATGGAAAAAACTGAAGAAGAAGTTGCATCAGTAGCAGCTACATTTTTAGGAAGTCAAATGGAAATTTAAAATATATAAAGTCATTATTTATTAATATAAATGTTAAACTATTATGTTTAATTAAAAGTATTAATAATAATGGCTCTTATTTTTATTTGATTGAAATAAAGTTTAATTGTAAAAGTAAAATATAATAATTAACTACAATGTATTGACTTTTTCTTAAAAATAAGGGACAATCTTTATATAAAAATTAATTAAAAAGTATGAATGAATAAAAAAAGGGAGGCTTTATATGGCAAGAAGAAAGAAAATAAGAAAGTTAAATGTATTTTTAGGAGTCATAGTAATTATATCATTAATTGCAATATCATTATGTATTTATGCTCTAGTTAATAATCCAAATGCAATATCCTCTTTTTTTTATAAGAATAATGAAAACATTATTATTAATGAAGTAAAAAATGAAATTCAAAATGAGGTAGAAAAGCAAGTACCAGAAGATACAGTAATAAATATAGTTGGAATTGGAGATACTCTTTGCCATAGCCAAAATTTTAAAGATGCATATAATGAGGAAACAGGGACTTATGATTTTTCTCCAATGTTTAAAAATATAAAAAAATATTTTGAGAGTGCTACAGTTGCAGTAGGTAATTTAGAAACCACTTTAGCAGGAAAAGATAGAGGATATTCAGGTTATCCAACTTTTAATTCACCAGATGAATTAGCTTTAGATTTAAAAGAATTAGGAATAGATATTTTAACAACTGCAAATAATCATTGTATAGATAAAGGATATACAGGATTAGAAAGAACATTAAATGTTTTAGATGAATATGGAATAGCACATACTGGAACATCTAGAAGCGAAGAAGAACAAAATACTATTTTAATGAAAGACTTAAATGGTATTAAAACAGCATTTTTATGTTTTACATATGGAACTAATGGTATTCCAATACCCAGTGGTAAAGAATATTCTGTAAATTTAATAGATAAAGATTTAATAAAACAGCAATTAGATAAAGCAAAAGAAGAAGGAGCAGAGCTTATTTGCGTTAGCATGCATTGGGGTGCAGAATATAGGTTAAAGCCAACTCAAGAGCAAGAAGATTTAGCTGAATTTTTAATAAAAAATGGTGCAGATGTAATACTTGGAAATCATGCTCATGTACCAGAACCTATGGAAATGAAAACGGTAACTTTAGATGATGGAACAACAAAAGAAGGATTTGTAATTTATTCAATGGGAAATTTTTTCTCTGCTCAAACAGATAATTATACAAGAGATACTTTAATATTAAATGTTGAAGTAAGAAAAGATGGTGAAACTGGAAAAATAACAATAGATAAAGCTACATATACTCCAGTATATGTTTATGATAATGGCCAGAATTCCAAAGATAGATATGAACTTTTAGATGTTGAACAAATAATTAAGGATTATGAATCAGGTAGCAGTGAGTATACAGAGTCAATGTATAATTTAATGAAATCTGAGCTAAAGAAAATAGAAGAAATTGTTGGTCCTGAAATAGATAATACTACAAAAGAAGATGTAAAAAATGAAGAAAATAATCTGGAAGGCGAATTAGGGAAAACAGAATTCAAAGAAAATATAATTATTTCAGAAAGAGAATCTAACTTAGTTAGGTTCTCTTTTAAAATAGTAAAATTTAGAGAAATTAAAGCTAGTTGATATTAATTGTATTAAAATATAATTTATAAAAACACAAATTTTGTCGAAAATAGTCGAACGATTCCTAAGACAAAAGTTTAAAAATATCTTGACAATAAATGGAAAAATGATATACTGTTGACATAAACTTTTAACACTAATATATTAATGATAAAAGTAGAATATTATAATGGTTTATAGAAACCTAAAATCTAAATACGAAAAAAGGAGAAGAAAATGTTATCAGAAACTTATATGAAGAACATTGAATACGAAAGAAAATTAGGTAAAGCAGAAGGCAGAGCTTTAGGAAGATTAGAAGGAATAAAAGAAAAAGAAAAAAACACAAGTAGAAAAATGCATAATATGGGATTTGAAAATGAAAAAATAGCAGAAGCTCTTTCGATAACTATAGACAAAGTAGAAAAATATATTGTATAAAAATTAAAGTAAGTTATACTAAAAATACAACAAAAAATAAAATACAAATAAGTTGGAAAAAATAACATAAAAAATACAACTGTAAGATAAACCTACAATTGCACTTTTAGTTTAACAAGATTCTAAAGCTAATTTAATCATAGTATTTAAAGATTTTTCTCTATCCTCAGCAGATATTTCTTGCTTCTTATAATGCGAGTCAACAACAGTAAGCAAACAAGCAGCTTTTTTATTCAAATATTTTGCTGTATAAAACAAAGCAAAAGATTCCATTTCAGCACCAATAATATTCATATCTTTAGGAAATCTATTTATTAAAGCATTTAAATCTTTAACATAATAATCAAAAACTTCACTACAAAGTACATCTCCATTAATTAAATTAATACCGAGTTCTTTAGCTTTATTTTCTAAAGCTAAATTCAATTCTTTATCTGCAAAAGCTTTATGACAATCTGCTCCTTCTAGACCAAAAGCAAAATTTCCTTCAGTATAACTTGTGTTAACAAGTAATGTGTCAAATATGTTAAGTTCTGGAGAATAAGCTCCACAAGAACCAAGTCTTATAATTGACTTTACATCATAAAATTTATATAGTTCGTAAGCATATATTCCCATACTTGGCATTCCCATACCAGATGCAAAAACTGTTAGTCTTTTACCTTTATAGAATCCTGTATATCCAAGCATATTTCTAACTGAATTAATTAGTTTATAATCCTCTAAATAATTTTCAGCAATATATTTTGCTCTTAAAGGATCTCCAGGCATTAAAACGATATCTGCAATATCTTCTTTTTTAGCTTCATTATGTGGTGTCATAAAATCACTCCTTACTTTTTATTTATATAATTATAATATCATAAAAAATAAATAAAATACAATTTTGTAACAAAAATGTAATATAAAAAATAAAAAAATTACTTGCTAATTTTAAATAGTTGTAGTATATTTAGTATATACTATGAATAGAGTAACAAAGGAGGAGAAAAACATGGAAAATAATGAAAATGAAAAAAATTCTTCAGTATATACACAGGTTCCAGCAAAACTAAGCCCTTGGACTAATTTTAAAAATTATATATTCCAAGAAATAGTTGTAGAATTATCACCAAAGCAAGAACAAGTATTTAAAGAAGTTCGTGATTTTTGGACACAAGAAATTTATTTTGATAAAGGTTTCCACTTAAGACCAAATAGTTACAGAAATGAAGATTCTCAAGATGTAAAAGTATCTTTATAATAAAATAATAAACAAATTCAAAAGAACACTTGAAATGTGTTCTTTTTTGTTATAAAATAGGCTTGCCCAAAAGTAAAATTTTTACATATAAAAAATATGAATAAAGTAAATAAAAAAGGGTACTTTAATTTTAAGGAGGATTTATTATGTCAGTTAAAGTAGGAATCAATGGATTTGGTAGAATAGGAAAGCTTGCATTCCAAGCAGCTTTAGAAAAAGGAGATGTAGATATATTAGCAATAAATGATCCTTTTATAGCAGCAGATTATATGGCATATATGGTTAAATATGACACAATACATGGAAGATTTAATGGAGATATAAAAGGTGAAGGAAATACACTAACAATAAACGGAAAAGAAATAAAAGTATATAATGAAATGGACCCACACAATGTTCCATGGGGAGAAATGGGAGTTGATTATGTTCTTGAATGTTCAGGAGCTTTTACAACAATAGAAAAAGCAAAAGCTCATCTTGAATCAGGAGCTAAAAAGGTAGTTATTAGTGCACCATCAAAAGATGCTCCAATGTTTGTTATGGGGGTTAACAACGAAACATATGACCCAAGTATGAATATTGTTTCAAATGCATCTTGCACAACAAACTGCTTAGCACCACTTGCTAAAGTTATTAATGATAAATTTGGAATTACAGAAGGATTAATGACAACAGTTCATTCTACAACAGCTACTCAAAAAACAGTTGATGGAGCTTCTAAAAAGGACTGGAGAGGTGGTAGAGCAGCTTCAGGAAATATTATTCCATCATCAACAGGTGCAGCAAAAGCTGTTGGAAAAGTTATTCCATCATTAAATGGAAAATTAACAGGTATGTCATTTAGAGTACCAACACTAGATGTATCAGTTGTTGATTTAACATGTAACTTAGCAAAGCCAACAAGTTATGATGAAATTTGCAATGCTATGAAAGAAGCATCTGAAACATATATGAAAGGAATAATTGAATATACAGATGAAGATGTTGTTTCATCAGACTTTATAAGTGATATTCACACATGTATATTTGATGCAAAAGCTGGTATCCAATTAACAGATACTTTCGTTAAATTAGTTGCTTGGTATGATAATGAATGGGGTTATGCTCATAAATTAGTAGACCTTGCTTGCTATATGGCTCAAAAAGATGGCAACATGTAATTATATAATTTAATTAAATAGACTATTAGCAAAGTTTTAATATTATTTGTTAATAGTCTATTTATATTTTATTTGAAAATCAACAAAAAAATAAAGTGTTACAAAAATGTAATATGAAAAATGTTGAAAAAAAGATTATTTTAAAATATAATGTAAGAAAAAATAACAAAGGAGGAACTATTTATGCTAAAATCAAATGTCGCATGGAGCACAAATAAAGACAGTTACAAAGCAGGACAAGAAACTGCAAAAAAAGCAGTTAAAGATTTAATGCAAACAAAAGTTGCATTTTTATATACATCTGTAGATAATAATGTAGAAAAAGTATTAGAAGGAGCAAAAGCTGAACTTGGTACAGCACCAATAATTGGTTGTACTTCTAGTGCAGGAATTATTGTACCAGATGGATTTATTTCATCAGAAAACGGATTCGTAGGAATGCTTACAATAGGCGATCCTAATACAACAGTAGGTGTTGCAGGATACAAAAAACAAAAAACAGCTAGAGAAACAGGAAAATTAGTAGCAATGGAAGCTATGAAAAATGCAGGATTAGACTTCGCACCAGAATATTTCTATATGGTTGCATCACCTGGAGAAGAAGAAGATTATCTAAAAGGAATTGAAGATGTAATAGGAAGAGTACCATTCTTTGGTGGTAGCGCAGCAGATAATACTGTAGAAGGAAAATGGAGTATATTTACAGGAAACTCTGTATTCTCAGATGGTGTTGCAGTTGCATTTTTCTATACAGACAAAAAGATGTCTAATGTATATACAGGAGCATATCATGAAACAGGAAACGCTGGTATTGTTACAAAATTAAAAGGAAAAAGAACTTTAGTTGAAATAGACGGCGTCCCAGCACTTAAAAAATATGCAACTTGGACAGGCAAAAAATTAAAAGATATTGAAGGAGCTAAACTTTTACTTCAATCAGTTACAGAACCTCTTGGAGTAAAAGATAGATTAGGAGATTTAGTTGCAATTCGTCATCCAATGGCAGGAAATAAAGATTATTCTATAAATGTTGGAAATCATTTAGCATTAAATACAGCAGTCATTCAAATGCAAGCAAGTGTTGATGAGTTAATAAAATCAACAGGAGATACAATGAAAGAATTAAATAAAGATATGGGACAAGATGTGGGTGCATATCTATTAGTTCATTGTGGAGGAAGAAGACTTGGCATTGGTGATAGAATAGATGAAGTTACAAAACAACTTAAGAAAGAAGCAAAAGGAGTACCATTCATTACAATATTTACATTTGGTGAATATGGTTCAAAAGAACATGGAGCAAATACTTGTGGAGGTTTAATGCTTTCATTTACAGCTTTTGCTAAATGAAGAGAAGGGGAAGACCCTAGTAAAGAATCATACGATTATAAAATGATAAGCACTTTGAAAAAAAGTGAGGAAGGAAAGAAAATAGGAATGAAAAATTTAATTGGTTATGAGTGGAAAGATGCTAGTGATGGAAACATAATTGAAGTTACAAATCCAGCAACTGGTGAACTTATTGATACAGTTCCAAACTGTTCAATAGAAGATGTAAATGAAGCTGTAAAAGTAGCCCAAGATGAACAAAAGAAATGGCTTGAGATTCCACTTCATGAAAGAGCAGATAAAATATATAAATTTATTTCTTTAGTTGAAAGAGATAAAGATAAACTTGCTAAATTATTATCAGCTGAAACAGGAAAACCTATAAAAGAAGCAATTGCAGAAATTGCAAATGTAAAAATAGGTGCTACTGCATTTGTAGAAAGAGCAAAACATTTATATAATGAATCAATACCAGCAGGACAAGAAGCTGGTCAAGAAAAATGCATGCAAATAACTGTAAGACAACCAATAGGTGTTGTTGTTGCAATACTACCATTTAACTTCCCAAGTGACCTATTTTGTCAAAAAGTACCACCTGCACTTTTAATGGGAAATAGCATAATTGTAAAACCATCTAATTATAACCCATTAACACTTACAGAATATGTAAAATTAATGCTAGAAGCAGGAGTACCTGCAGGTGTTATC
>CALXWV010000003.1 GCA_944392515.1 uncultured Clostridia bacterium | reverse complement strand
ACCTTTTGTGCATCATCCTGAAAGTGAAGATTACTTAGAAGAACAATGGTTATATGAAGCAATATCAGAAACATATATTCCACTTATTTTAAAATTTCAAAAATTAGTAGATGAACATGTAGATTTTAGATTTACTATGTCTCTTACTCCACCACTTCTTAATATGTTAGATAATAAAATGCTTCAAGAAAGATATATTAAATATTTAAAAAAGCATATCGAATTATCTGAAAAAGAAATTATAAGGACAAAGGATAATCCTAGAATTAATAAGTTATCTCATTATTATTTTGATAGATACTCAAATGATTTACATGTATTTAAGGATGTTTATAACTGCAATTTAATTAGTGCTTTTAAAAAATTTCAAGATTTAGGAGTTCTTGAAATAATTGGTTGTGGTGCAACACATGGTTATTTTCCTATATTATATCTAAATGAAAAAACAGTCAGAGCTCAAATTGCACTTGGAGTTCAAACATATAATAAATATTTTGATAAACCAATTAAAGGTTTTTGGCTTCCTGAATGTGGATATGTTCCTGAAGCAGATAAATATTTAAGAGAATTTGGCGTTCAGTATGTTTTAACAGAAACTCATGGTATACTTTATGCTGACCCTACTCCTATTTATGGTACTTATGCTCCAATAGTTTCACCAGATGGTGTTGTTGCTTTTGGTCGTGATTTAGAGTCTTCGAGACAAGTTTGGTCTTCTATTAATGGATATCCTGGAGATTTTAATTATAGAGAATTTTACAGAGATATTGGATATGATGCACCTTATGATTATATTAAGCCATATATTGCCTCTAATGGAGTTAGAGTATCTACTGGTATACGCTATCATAGAATAACTGGTAAAACAGAAAATAAAGATATTTATGATTTGCAGTGGGCTGGGGATTCAGTAAACAATAACGCTGGTCATTTCTTCGATTGTAGAAATGCTCAAATAGATTATTTATCTAAAACTATGGATAAACCTCCTATTATAGTTTGTCCATATGATGCTGAACTTTATGGTCATTGGTGGTATGAAGGTCCTGACTTTTTATATACTCTAGCCAAAAAAATATATTACGATGATTGTAATTTTAAATTAATTACACCAAGTGAATATATTGATAAATATCCTGAAATTCAAGAATGCACACCTTGTCGTTCTAGTTGGGGTGCAAAAGGCTATTCTGAAGTATGGCTAAATCCATCAAATGATTATGTTCACAAACATTTGCATACAGCAGGAGATAGAATGTGCAAATTAGCAAAAATGTTCCCTAATGAACCAAAAAAATCTAGAAAAAGAAGAATTCTTAATCAATGTGCAAGAGAACTAGTTTTAGCACAAAGTAGTGACTGGTTATTTATTATAACTAATGGTACCATGGTTGACTATGCTAAGAAAAGAATAAAAGATCATATAGGTAGATTCAATAAAATGTATAATGCTTTAATTAATAATGAAGACGTAGATGAAAAATTCTTAAAAGATATCGAAACAAAAGACTGTATTTTTCCTGAAATTGATTATATGATTTATTATTAAGATTAAAAATATAAAATAAAAAACTTTATATTAACTTATTTGTTTAATATAAAGTTTTTTATTATTCTATTTTTATTGATTTTAAATAATATTTATTTACAAACTATTTTAAGTAATTTTTTAGTTTAATTCATTTTAAAATATTTCACTATATTAGAACAACTCTAAAGCTTTCAGTACTATTTCCTGCTCCACTATATCCGTTATAGCTAAATACTCCAGCTCCCATACCACTATTGTAATCTCCTCCTCTTATTAGGTAAGGAATATCTCCTTGAATATAGTAAGCTGTGTTATTATCAAATGAATCATTTCCAAAGCCTGAATTAGAGGTTTCAAAAATAGCATCACCTCTATATCTATATGTAAGTTGAAAATTATTTAATGCATATTCTTCTAAATAATCATCTCCATCATCATTAGATACACTAGGATATACTAATTTATATTTTGAATTTCTACTTCCATATAAATCAGTATCTTTACTTCCTCCATTATCTTTTAAGCCATAATATCCATTATCTATATAGGCAGAAACAAATTCCCAAGCTCCACCTGCTAAATCATAAATTCCAGTAGCATTTCCTGTTGTACTCTGATTACAATTAGATATATATATACTTTCTTCAGAAGTACTTCCTCCTGTTATATATTCTGAACTGCCATTTATATCGATTTTTCTACCATTTCTCCCATATTTGCTATATGCTAAGTATGCTACTGCTCCCCATTCACTATTTTTTATTAAATGGCTATCTTTACTTCTATCATAATTGTATGAATTTAAATAGCAATTATTTATATTAATATTTCTCCAACTACTTACTCCTGGCTTACTAACTGCTTTAATAAGATCACTAGTTTGTACATTACCTATAACTCCATTTAAAGTTTCTGTATGATTTCCTTCTGTTTCCATACTCATTTCATATTTTGCAACCCATATTCCAGATAAATCACTATCCCATCCACCATTTCTATAACCACTAGCAGTATCTTTTGAAAATGCAGGAGCTACAATATAATGATTAGAAGTTTCTCTAATTCCAGTATTATTTTTGCTTATTCTAGTTAAGGTATTATCATCATTCAATTTCATAATACCTCTACCATCACAATATCCAATTACTTTAGTATATTGACTATTAGAATAATATGTAATTCTATAAGCATATCTTGGTATCCATACAAAATAACTACCATCATAATTTATTGCGTTTGCCCAGGATTGTAGATCATAATTATACCAATTGCTATCATCTTCTGTTGTTTCTACAAATTTTGCTTTATTAGCATCAAACTTCACAGGAGTAAGTCCATTTGCATTTGGCCTAAGAGGATTATCTATCTCATTATTATTTTGGTCAATCCAAATAATATCAATTCTTCCATATCTTCTACTAAAATCTACTGTTTCATCATCTATTATTGTTATATTTTCTTCATCTAAAATAGTATTTTCTTCTTCTTCCTCTTCTTCAATTTCATTTTGAGATAAATTTTGTAATATTTCATTTTGTTCATTATTATTTGAACTAACAGCAACTATTATTCCAATAACTATAGATACAAAAATAATAATTATTACAGCAGTAACAATTATCATCTTTGCAGGATTATTTTTTTGTTCCATTTTATATCCTTTCTTACATACCTAAATTTAAAATTTAAATTAGTAACTAAAATGTATTAACTCTCTTTTTCATCTTGACACTTATTAAATTATATAATACTTATTTCAATTCTTTTCTATCTTGAGATATTTCTTTTAAAACTTTTTCAAGTCTTGTTTCTAAATCTGCTAAAATATTATCGGCATATTCTTTTGCACCTTGAGTAATTTGTCTAGAATTCTCATTAGCAGCTTCCATTATTTGATTTTTTTGTTCATAAGCTTTTTTAGTTATTTCATGTTCATCAATCATAGATATTATTCTATTTTCAGCTTCTTTTACAACATCATCAGCTTCTTTTTTAGCTTCTTCTAATATTCTGTCTCTTTCTTCTCTTACCCATTTTGCTTGTTTTAAATCTTCTGGTAATTTTAATCTAATATCTTTAATTATATCTAAAATCTCATCTTGCTCTAACATAATTTTATTTGTAAAAGGCATTTTTTTAGAGTTTTCGATGATTTCTTCTAAATTTTCAAGTAATGTAAATATTTCCATTATATATTCCTCTTTCTCTTTGTAAAGTACTTAATTAAGGTTTAAAAGCTTATTTGCCTAAGTTAGGTTTTATAAAAATCAAATTTGCTCTTCCATATTTTCTAGTATCTACTACTTCAATCTCTTTAATTTTTTTAACTTCTTCTATATCTCTATTTATTTCATCTGTTTCTATTATTATTAAACTATCTTTTGTAAGTATATTACATTTCAATAATTCATTTATTGATTTAACTGCTAAATCAAGCTTATATGGTGGATCTAAAAAAACAATTGATAATTTATCATTTATTTTCCTTATTGCATTTATATAATCGCAATTAAAAATTATTGCTTTATCTATAAATCTAGTTTTATTTAAATTATCTTTTATAACTTTTATTGCTTCAGGATTTTTGTCACAAAAATATGCTTTTTTTGCTCCTCTACTCAAAGCTTCTATTCCAAGTGCTCCACTTCCAGCAAATAAATCAAGTACTACAGAATCTTTTAACTTATCCTGTAGTATGTTAAATAAAGCTTCTTTTACTCTATCTAACGTTGGACGAGTAGATATATTTTCAATCGTTTTTAGCTTAGTTCCTCTAGCTGTGCCACTTATAACTCTCATAACACTATTTTAACTTTAAATCCTTTCTTGTCAATAGGATTAATAAAATTGTAATATTCCCTTAACATCAATGTAATACACTTATTTTAGCATAAATTTACAGCAAAATAAAGAGATATACGCTAATTTATAACATATATCTCTTTATTTTATTACAAAATTGTAATTTTTTTGTTGTATTTAATCATCCTTTTTATTTACTTCTTTAAGAAGTTCTAATTGTGAAATAAGTAAAGATTCCATTTTGGCTTTATACACATCAAATTGTTTACTAATGTCTTCTAATTCTTTTCTTTTTTCTGAAACTTGCATATCTAAATTTTCAGTACGCTCTTTAGCTTTATTCTCTGCTTCTCTAATTATTTGCTCTGCTTGTTTTTGAGCAGCATTTTTTACCTCATCAGCTGCTGATTGAGCCATAAGTAAAGTATTTTGTAAAGTTGATTCAATTTGATTATAGTGTTCAACTTTAAGTTTTAAATCTTCTAATTCCTTATCATTTTCATTTACTTTTTTATAGATTGCTGAATAATCTTTAGTCAATTCATCTAAAAAATCATCAACTTCTTCAGGATCATATCCATTAAGAGTCTTTTTAGAAAATCTTTTATTTTCTATATCTAAAGGTGTTATCATATTATTCCCCCATATCTAATTAATTATTGGCATTACTCTTAAGCCAAGATACAGGTAACTTGCTCTTGGTTTCTTCTTTTGTTTCTGAAGTTATATCATAGTTATATGGTGCAACTAAAAATATAGAACTTGATATTTTTTGCATATGACCATCTAATGCATGTGCAGCTCCACTAACTACATCAATAATTCTTCTAGCTATATCTTTATTAACATATTCTAAATTAATAATAACTGACTTTTTGTCTTTTAATAAATCGCAAATATCTTCTGATTGTTCAAAAGATGTTGGTTGCATTATTACCATTCTCACTTGCTGAGCCATATTAACAACTTTGCCACTTTTTCTACCAAATAGACCCTTTGGTTCTTCTAATTCTTCTTCTTCGTATGTATCATTTACATCCTCATAATCTTCTTCTTCAGCTTCTTCCGCTCCCATACCGAAAATATTCATAAACTTATTTAAAACTGCGTTCGACATTTATAAACAACCTCCTAAATTTCTCATTCGTGTCTACGACTATACTAAGTATCTAACTTTTTTTTAATAAAGTCAATAGTTTTTGCAAGATGTAATCATTATTTAATGTTTTTGTAATAGTTTTGTAATATTATGTAGCATGATTTATTTGTTCCTCTGATGGCTTTAAAAGTAACTCATCATAAAGAACTATTGATGTTGAAACACTTTTATCTATATCAAGTTCCTCTATTTCTGATGTACTATAATTTTTAACAATTGAGTAATTATCTGTCGTTTTTTGTACTTTTACTAATACTTTATCTAAGTAACCAGCTCTGGTTCTTATTACATAATTAAGGCCATTTTCTTCTATTATACAACTATTTGGAACTTTATATCCTTGTGCATCCCACCAAATTATATCAATAGGTACTTTTCTATAGCTTAGTAATTCCTCTATACCTTCTGTAAAACTAAAAATTAAAGTGACTTCATCATTCTCTTCTTTTGTGATATACTCAATTTTTGCATTTACTTCTCTTGAGCTAGGCAAAGCCAATTTAACAGTATCCCCTACTTTAGCTTCATTTGCTTCTTTTGTTTTTGATGTACAAGCTATATAGCAAATAAAGTTATTGACAATTTTTCCTTCTTCGCTACTGGCTGATATTATTTGACCTGTTTTTAAATTTAAGTTTTGTAAAAATTCTTTGTTAATTTTTGAAAAATCATTTGTATTTAATATTTCTTCTAATCCATCAATTCTATATGAAACTATACCACTTCTTGTTGCATTTATATACTCTGCTCCTGAATTAAGTTCATTTTCATATCCACTTCTTTCATCTATTAGTTTTTTCAAATACGAACCTGTAGGGCTTAGGTCTCCTGCGATTTTAGCTTTTTTGGTTATATTTTCAGTTATACTTTTTTTGTATTCTTTGATTTTTTGAATATCATTAGTTTTAGTAACTTGCTCTAATTTAGTCTCTATTTGTGTATCTAATAATTTAGTGTCTGGTGAAAATAAATTTTGGTTATTTGCCTCCATTGCCTCTTGTATTTTTGTATCTAAGTCAGCTATCTTTGCTTTTAAATCATCTTCTCCTGATGAATAATATCTAAATATCGGATCTCCACTTGCTACCTTTGAACCTTCTGATTTTATTTCAACCATTCCATTTTTATAATTCTCGCCTTTAATTACGGTTTCATCTCTAATTACATATCCTTCAACAGTTTCTTCTTGTGATATGCTTCCTTCACTTACCATTACAGAATCTGTTGGATTTTTTATAAGATGATAAACTGCATTTGTTAAGTATACACATATGGCAATAACAATTATTAATATTAAAGCTAATTTTTTCTTATTTACTTTTCTTTTAATTTTTATATTTGGTTCTTGAGAATCAATATTTACTATGCTTTCTCTTTTTTCTACTTTTTCTTTTTTCCTTTTTTGAGACTTTTCTTCTACCATAAGTTCTTGTCGTTTTTGTAATTTGTCTTTATATTTTTTTCTTTTATCATTTTTAGTGAGTTTTTTCACTTATTTCCTCCAAATAAACTATTAATAATTATATTAACATTATCTTCATTTAAAGCATCAAGCAAGATTGCATCTTTATATGATTTAAACCAGGTAATTTGCCTTTTTGCATATCTTCTTGTTTCTTGTTTTATTTTTCCTATCATTTCATCTTTTGTTAATTTATTTTCTAAATATTCTACAACTTCTTTATATCCTAATCCTTGCATTGCTGTTGGAAATTCTTTATATTTTTCTAATAGACTTTTAACTTCTTCAATCAATCCATCTTTTATCATTAAATCTACTCTTTTATTTATTCTGTCATAAAGAATACTTCTATCCATATTAAGTACAAATATTTTATAATCATATTTAGGACCATTTCTTCTTGAAATTTCTTCTAATTCAGTTTTTGTTTTACCCGTTGTATGGTAAATTTCTAAAATTCTTAAAATTCTTTTTTTATCATTTGGACTAATTTTTTTTATAGCCTCTTCATCTATTTTTTTTGCTTCATTATATAGACTTTCTAATCCTTCTTTTTCTACTCTTTTTTCAAGTTCTTCTCTATATTTTAAGTCAGTTTCTATATTAGGATAATCTATACCATAAACTAAAGAATTTAAGTATAACCCTGTTCCACCAACAATTATTGGCTTTTTACCTTTTTTTATAATTTGTTCAATTATATTTTCTGCATCTTTTTTATATTCAGCTACACTATATCTTTCGTTTGGATAAACAAAATCTACTAGATGGTGCACTGCTTCTTTACGTTCTTCATCAGTAGGTTTTGCTGTTCCTATTGTCATATCTTTATATATTTGCATAGAATCACAAGAAACAATTTCACCATCTATTTGATTCGCTAGCTTTATTCCTAAGCTTGTCTTACCTGATGCAGTTGGTCCACATATTACTATTACTTGCTCTTTACTCATTTTTTACCTCATTTTTTGTTACACTATTTTATAATTATAAAACATTTAATACTTCTATTCTATATTATTAATATAATTTGAATTTGAAATAAAATTGCTTATTCCAGTTTGTATATCTCTAATATAGTTAAATTCTAATATTAGAATTATAATTCCTATAATTAAAAATATGGACATTCTTCTTTTAAATTTATTATTGTCAATATCACCTTGTTGCAATTTTTTCAGTGTTAGCATTATAGGAAGTTCTATACATATTATGTTGATTGGTAAAAGTGTAAATAATATTATTTGCCTTGAAGAATTAACAATTGTTTCATTGGCTCCTGCTGAGCTAATTCCATATACTACAAATAATATAACATACATAACTATCTCGCCAATTGCTACAAGTATTAATTTATTTTTTAATTCTATATTACTTAATACTTTAAAAATTACAAAAGCTGATGCTAAGTTTATCACAACCATAAATGTAATTAATGCTGTATTCATTTGTAAAATCCTTTCTTTTTAATGTTTAATTGTATTATATTTCCATTAGCTTATTATTTGAATTAGAATATAATACAATAATTTTTATATGTTTATCTTCTTGAAAATTTCTTTTCAATATCATTTTTTGACATTTTAATTACAGTTGGTCTTCCATGAGGACAAGTAAATGGATTTGGTAATCTTAATAATTGTTCCATTAAACTATCTACTTCTTCTTTTGAAAGAGCCATATGTGCTTTTACCGCTGCCTTACAAGCAACTGTTGCTAAGAATTTATCTTCTATTTCTTGTTTTGCTGTTCTTGCTACAGTATTAATTTCATCTAAAGTTTCTAAGAAAATTTCTTGAGTGTCAAAATCCAAGCAAAATTCTGGAACTCCTGTTAATTTTACAGTATTATCACCAAATTCTTCAACTTCAAAACCTGCTTTATTAAACATTTCTTTATTATCTCTAAATATTCCCATTTCTCTAGTGCTTAGCTTAATTATATCTGGCAATAGCATTAATTGACAATCTTTTTCACCCTGGCTGTAATAATTAGCCTTAACTTTTTCATACATTATTCTCTCATGAGCCGCATGTTGATCTAATATATATAAATCATCACCCATTGTTAGTATAATGTAAGTTTTAAAAGCAATACCAATAAACTTATATTTAGGATTGTTATCTATTCCCTCTTTTTCAAACATTGATATTTCTTTACCTGTTATTTGAGTAAGAGGAGAATTTTTCTCTTCTTCTTCCTTCTTTTCTTCATATTCTTTTTTAGCTTCACTTATGTCTCTTCCAAAAAGCCTTTTATACATTTCTTCAAAAGATTCTTCACTCTCTTTAGTTTCATTTTCTGAACTTTTTGCTTCTTTTGTATAATTTGCTGAATTCTCAGACTCATTTGTTTTTTCTGATACTTCTTTTGATTCATTTGATTCATTATTTGATGTATTTGTAGTATTTTTTGTTTCTTGCTCATCATTTTCTTTAATTTCATTATCTTCTAAATTTTTAATATCTTCTTTATTTTCTTGTTTGCTTTCTATTATAGATGGATTTTCTAACTTATATTCTTCATCATTTTCTTTTAAAGTATCATTTATCTTTTCTTCATTATCTTTATTTTCGTCATTACTTTCTTGTTTATATATGTAATTTTCTTGTTCTTTATTTACAGTTTCTTCGCTTTTTACGCCATTTTCATTTGATACATTAGAGCTACTAATTTTATTTTTCTCATCATAAAGAGCCTTTGTAATATCTGCTAATTTCTTCCCAATTTCTTCTGGGCTTTTTGTTCCAGTAAGCTCATCTATAAATCTTCTTCTAGTATCTTGATCTAAGTTACTCATTGTACTCTTAAATTCACTATATTTAGGTATATTACTTTCTTTGCTGTTTACTTTTTCAACATTTGCTTCTACTTTTGTAGTAAATAAATTAGAATTGATATTTTTCAATATATCATTTGGTGTTGTATTTTTCATATCTTTTTCTGAACCAGGAACTAAGTCATATTTTAGTAATGGTTGTTTTATACTATTGTAAATTGCTTTAAATATTTTTCCTTCTTCTTGGAATCTAACTTCTAATTTAGTTGGATGAACGTTTACATCAACTTTTTTCGGATCCATATCTATATTTAAAACTAAAAATCCATGTTTACCAATTGTAACTAATCCTTTAAAAGCTTGTTCTGCTGCACTTGTTAAAGTCTTATCCTTTATAAATCTTTTATTAACAAAGAATAGTTGATTAGATCTATTAGAACGTGCAATACTTGGCTTACCAATAACACCACTTACTTTCATATCCTCATATTCATATTCTACTGGTAATAAATTTTGAGCTATTTCTTTACCATAAATACTGTATATAACATCTTCTAACTTTCCACTTCCAGTGGTTTGAATAGCAATTTTCCCAGTATTGATTAATTTTATAGCAACGCCAGGGTTTGCTAAAGCTATTCTAGTTATAGTATCTTCAATATACCCTGATTCTGTAAAATCCTTTTTCAAGAATTTATATCTAACAGGTGTGTTATAAAAAAGTTCTCTTACTGTAATAGTAGTACCTTTTTGACATCCTTCTTCATGTTCATCTAAAACGTCTCCACCTTGAATTTCTATTTTGTAACCTATATCATTTTGCTCTGTTCTAGAAACTAAATCTACTTTAGCAATAGCTGCAATACTTGCTAAAGCTTCTCCTCTAAACCCCATAGATTTAACTGTATCTAAATCATCTGCTTTACGAATTTTACTAGTTGCATGTCTTTCAAAAGCAATTTCCATATCATCTGGCATTATTCCACTACCATCATCTGTAATTCTTATATAGGAAATTCCTCCATTTTTTATTTCAACAGTTATATTTTTAGCACCTGCATCTATTGAATTTTCAACAAGTTCTTTAACAACTGAAGCAGGTCTTTCAATAACTTCGCCAGCTGCTATTTGGTTAATAGTTAGGTCATCTAATAAAACAATTTTTCCCATTTGTTAATTCATCCTTTCAACTTTTAAAAGCTAATTATTTATTTTTTTCAATTAATATTTACTATATATAAAACTTAAGTTATCTCTTTTTTGCACTAGCATTATATCATATCTAAAAAAAATATACTATATTTTACTCTAAAAATTCTATCTTTAAATTATACTTTTTTTATACTATTCGTAACCAATTTATTGTATTTAGAATAGTATATACTATACAAAAGAAGTTAAATTCTTTATGAGGGAGGTATAGTATGAGAGGTTGTAATGGAGATATGTTATGGTTCATAATATTAATCTTTTTACTTTGCGGATGCTGCGGTGGAAACAACAACTGTGGATGCGGATGTGGAAACGACAACAATTGTGGTTGCTAGTAAATAACTACTCATAAAGGAGTAGATGGAAAGGAGGATTTATATGCCAGATAAATGTGGATGTGGTTGTTTTGGAAAAGATAACGACTGCTGTTTCTTAATTATATTCTTAATATTAATATGCTGCTGCTGTGGTGGAAACAATAGAGGATGCTGCTAATTAGCTATTAATATTACTAAAACATAAAGCTACTTCAAATGAAGTAGCTTTTTTATTTTATTATTAAGGATATTTAAATAAAGTTCTTGATTTTTATTGGTAAATATTGTATAGTATTTAGCATAGAAAATGAGATAAGCAGAGTGTGTTGCCACCTTACATACACAGTATAGCTGTGAGAAAGCGAGGTGGTGCTATGGAAGATTTATTAATACAATTAATATACTTACTATTCTTTAGTTTAGTAGGTATTACAATCATAGCTATTGCCTTGATTATTGCGTTAGTAATAATTTTAAGCAAATAAAAAAAAATAAACCATTCTGCTTTGCCGAGTGAAATGGTTTATTTATCATTTAATTTGGCAACCACTCTGTGGTTCTCATTTTCTATACTTATTATACATACATTTAATTCATTTGTCAAATTTAATTAGCAAATACCATTTATAAATTCCAGTATTTTCTCTATTGGTTTACTTGCCATATCTGAATTAGTTAGTTTGTTGCTTATTTCCGAGCCAAGCCAATTAGGAAGTTCAATATTATTTGCTTGTTCTTCACTAGTAAACTCAATTTCAGCAAATATAATTCCGCTAAAATTATTATTAAAGACATCAAGTTCAATAGTAAGATTATCTTTATATGGTATCAAGTATCTTGTTTTATCAATATGATTAAATTTAGGATTTAATTGTAAATTGTTGTATTGTTCTGGATTAATCTCTTGTTCAATCTCATTTACACTTAAACCTATTTTATTTGTTTTTACAGTATAAGTGTAATTTATTTCATTATCTTTTATAGTTTGCCTTTTTCTTATTGCTGTAAAATTATCTTTGTATAAATAATCTTGGATAATACGCTTACTTTTATATTTAGATAAATCTAATTTACTTATATCTTTTATTAAGAATCTTCTTTCAATTTCCATATAAATTTTACCTCAACATATTATTTTATAAAAAATAATACTTACAAAATACTGTTTGTCAGTAAATGTAAGTATTTATTTGGTTGGGCTGGCTAGATTCGAACTAGCGCATGTTAGAGTCAAAGTCTAATGCCTTACCACTTGGCTACAGCCCAATGTTTAAATAAATGGGGTGGAATATGGGACTCGAACCCATGGTCTCCAGTGCCACAAACTGGCGCGTTAACCAACTACGCTAAATCCACCATCTGTGATAACAACAATATATATTCTACCCCATTTTTTTAATATTGTCAACAAGTTTTGACTAATTTATTCTTAAATCTCACTACAAACAATAAATTTTATTATTCTGAAGCCCAAATTACTAGTCTGTAGTTTGAATCATCAGTACAAGTAGAAAGTGATATTTCTCTCTTTCCTGCTGTATCTCTAGTAATATAGTCTGAATCTTCTGATGATGTTGTATAAATATTATAAATTGTGTATTCTATCCTAGTACCTGTTGTATCTGTTATATATATTTCATCTCCATTTTTAAGCTCACTATTTCTTGAGAAAAAAGTACCATTTCTATAATTATGTCCAACTATAATTGTATTACCTACTTTATTTAGACCTGGTCCCGTTAAAATTCCTATAGACTTTTCTAAAGAATTTTTGGTAGCTCTTTCTAATACTGGTAAATCTAAATCTATTTTTGGAATTTCCATTCTACCTACTACAGTAAATCCTTCATATGTCACAACATCACTTGTTGAGTTGCCTGATGCATTAGTATTAGATACTCCATTATCTATAGCAGTAAAATTGATTGGATCACTACCTGTAAATTCATTCTTTTTGTTATTAGATGTATTTGTTATAGTTTGATTGAATTGTTCTAATGCAGTATCTATATCTTTTTCTAAGAAATATTTTTTATATGTTTGATATCCCCAAAAGCCCAATAGACCAAATATAACAACAACTACTATTACAAGTATTACAGTTAATATCTTATTATATTTTGAATTTAACATTTTTTATCCTTTCTTAACTAGACTAATCTATTATATTATACCATATAATTATTTTTTAATCTAGTCTTTTCTTAAGTTTTTCTTTTATTTTATGTAAATTTCTATGTTTTATTATATAATTCCATTATATTAAAATAAAATATTAATAGCTATTCAATTAAATTTCCAATATTATCTTGTAGGTAATTTTTCTCCACCTAAAATATGAAAATGTAAATGCTTTACAGCTTGACCCGCATCTTCACCTACATTTGAAATAACTCTAAAGCCTGTTTTATCTACTCCTACTATTTTGGCTACTTCATTTATTTTTTCAAATAAATGAAATAATAAATCTTTATTTTCTTCTTTTAATTCTTGTAAACTTTTTATATGCATTTTAGGTATTACTAATACATGAACTTTAGCTATTGGATTAATATCATAAAAAGCTAATATTTCATCATCTTCATATACTTTCTTTGATGGGATTTCTCCCTTTATTATTTTACAAAATACACAATCTTCCATATTTTACTTCCTTTCTTAAACTATAATTTTTATAAATTATAATTAAAATTTAAGTATAATGCACATTTTTCTCCTAGTTTTTAGGAGCAAATGTTTTTTATTACTCTAAAATTGCCTTTATTCTTCTAACACCTTGTGAACTTGCTTCTTCTTTAGCTATCTTAAAGTGTCCAAGTTCACCTGTATGTTTTACATGAGGTCCTCCACAAAGTTCTTTAGATACATTTCCTATTGTATAAACAGTTACTTCATCAGGATATTTTTCTATAAACATACATTCTGCTCCAGATTTTAAAGCATCTTCTTTTTTCATTGTCTCTACAGTAATAGGAAGGTCTTCTTTTATCCATTCATTTACTAAGTCTTCTACTTTTTTCTTTTCTTCATCAGTCAATTTATGATCACAATTAAAATCAAATCTCATTCTTTCAGTTGTAATATTAGATCCTCTTTGATGAGAATTTGGTCCTATAACTTTCTTTAATGCTGCATTTAGAAGGTGTGTTGCTGTATGATAAGCTATAGTTTTTTCGTTTTGTTCAGCAAGTCCCCCTTTAAATTTTTGGTCACTTCCCATTCTAGATTTATCTTGATGCTCTTTAAATAATTCATCAAATTTGCTTAAGTCTGCTTTAAATCCATTTTCTTGAGCTAAATCTTTAGTTACTTCTGGTGGGAATCCATAAGTTTCATATAGATTAAAAATTGTTTTTCCATCAATTACATTTATGCCTTGATTTTTTAATCTATTTATAACTTTATTAAATTCTCTCTCACCGTGATTTAAAGTTTTCATAAACTTATCTTTTTCATTTATTATAACATCTTTAATTTCTAGTCTATGGCTATCTAATTCCGGATACATTTCTTTTAATATATCTATGTTTAAATCAATCAATTCTGGAAGTTTTTCTAAATCTATTTGTAATTTATTTAAATGTCTTGTCATTCTACGAATTAATCTTCTTAAAATATATCCTCTATCTATATTAGAAGGTCTTCCACCATCAGCAATTACCATCATACTAGAACGCATATGTTCTGCAACAATTCTTCTACTTGCAATATCATCTTCTTTAGCAAGTTCTTTTAGTTTGTCCATTACTGGACTAAATAATTCTGTGTCAAAAGGTGTTTCTTTTCCTTGAAGAAGCATTGTCATTCTCTCTAAGCCTAAACCTGTATCAACATTTCTTTGAACTAATTTTGTATATTTTCCATCTTTTTTATAATATTCCATGAAAACATTGTTCCATATTTCCACATATTTTCCACAATCACATGAAGGCTGACAATCATCTGAACATTTAGGCTTACCTGTATCATAGAACATTTCTGTATCTGGTCCACAAGGTCCTTCTTCTCCTGCTATCCACCAGTTATCATCTTTTCCATAGAAGTATATTCTTTCTTTTGGAATACCTGCTTTTTCCCAACAAGAAGCTGTAACTTCATCTCTTGGGCAGTCTTCATCTCCTGCAAAACATGTAACCGAAATCTTTTCTGCTGGAATTCCTAACTCTTTAGTTAAAAATTCATAGCTCATTTTAATAGATTCTTCTTTGAAATAATCTCCAAGTGACCAGTTTCCAAGCATTTCAAAATATGTTAAATGTCTATTATCCCCTACCTCATCTATATCATTAGTACGCAAACATTTTTGGTAATCTGTAAGTCTTGTTCCTTCTGGATGTTTTTGTCCTAAAAGATAAGGAACTAATGGTTGCATTCCAGCTGTTGTAAATAATACAGATGGGTCATTTTCTGGTATTAATGGTGCGCTTGGTATAATTTTATGACCATGATTCTTAAAAAAGTTTAAATATTTATTTCTAATTTCTATTGCTTTCATGATATTATCCTTTCCTATTATTTTATCATCTTATATTAATTTATTTTTCAAATTTAATTTTCCATATTTTTAACAATATATATTTTAACATTTTCTTGAGTTTTGTCAATTGTTTAAGTACCTATTTATTCAATTTTTCCAAGTAATTCTTTTGTTTCTTTATTATTTTCTGTTATTATAACCTCTAATATATTATTTACTATTTTATTTTCATTTATCTTATCTTCCTTAACATTAACCATAATATAATTAGACGTATGACCTTTAAAATATCCATTTTTGTATTCTTCAAATAGAACTTTTACTTCTTTTGCTATATACTTTTCATTATATTCATTTTGATTATTATCTGAAAGTTCTATAAGTTTACTGCTTCTTTCTTCTTTTACTTTACCATCAATTTGATTTTTCATGTTCTTAGCAACAGTACCTTTTTTAGGAGAATACTTAAATATGTGCATTTTATAAAACTTTATTTTTTTAAGAAACTCATAAGTCTTTTCAAAATCTTCGTCAGTTTCTCCTGGGAAACCAACAATTACATCTGTAGTAAGAGAAACATTAGGATATATTTTTCTTAATAAATTTGCCGAATTTTCAAATTCTTCTGTAGTATATCTTCTATTCATATCTTTTAAAGTTTTATCACAACCACTTTGAAGAGATAAATGAAAATGATCACATATTTTATTTAGTTTACTTAATCTTGAGACAAACTCTTCTGTAATTAGCTTAGGTTCTAGTGAACCAAGTCTAATTCTTTCTATTCCTTTTACTTTATTTATTTGTTCTAAAAGTTCAATTAATCTAAATCCACCTGTATGCAAATCATCTTTTGGATTAAAAGGCTTATAATTTTCACTATATCCAAATTCTTTTCTAAACTTTGCTTCATCTTCTACTTTAAAATCTTTTCCAAATGAAGCTAAATGTATACCTGTAATTACAACTTCTTTTATTCCACTTTGAGCAATTTTTGTAATTTCTCTTAATATACTTTCAGGATTTCTGCTTCTTACCTTTCCTCTTGCATAAGGAATAATACAATATGAGCAAAATCTATCACAACCATCTTGAACTTTTACAACTGCTCTATTTAGTTCTGTATATGTAGTTGTTCCAAAATCTATGTATTCGTTTTGGTGCATTACATCACTAACCTTTACTATTCCACTTTTTTTATTTTCTTTGCTATATACATCATTTTCTATATTATTATTTTTTAAATATTCTTCAGTAATTTTTACAATATTTGTTTTCTCATTTATTCCTATTACTATATCTACTTCAGGCATTTTTTCTATTTCTTCTTTTGAAGTTTGTGCATAACATCCACACACAACAATAATAGCCTTTGGATTTAGCTCCTTGGCTCTTCTTATCATCTGCCTTGATTTTCTTTCAGCAATATTAGTTACACTGCATGTGTTAATAACATATATATCTGCTATATCCCCACTTAACTCATATCCATATGTTAAAAATTGCTGTTCCATGGCTTCTGTTTCATATGTATTTACTTTACAACCTAATGTATAAAATTTAACTCTCATAATGGATATATTATATCATTGTTATGTAAATTATTCAAGAAAAATTAAATATTTTACCATTTATATATTTTTTTCAATAATATTTAATATTAACAAATTTATATACCAATATAAATCTTATTGGTTCTTGTTCTCCTAAATTAGAAACAGGTAATATTCTTTAATATCTAATGCTAAAAAGTTCATTTATTCAAAAATAAATTTATTAAAATATAATGCTTGAAAATAAATAAAAGGTAACATTAAAATATTTAACATTACCTTAAAAATTATTTATATTTATTTACAAAGTTATCTTAATAATCTCCATAATACATTATGTCAGGAATTTCTGTTCGAAAAATTCCAACTTAACGTCTAAAGTCGTTAAGTTCTTTCTTTCAATGTTCAAAGTAAGAGCTCTCCCACTATTTTATTTGAAGCCGCTTATATGCGGCTTTAGCTGTCAGTACTACAAGTACAAAGTGAGCCTAAAACCATAGGGGCTACTGGCAGTGCCATAGTTGTTGTAACGGTAACCGGCTGGATAGTTTGCGTAGTCGTTGTCGTAAAGGCCTCCCCTATAAGCGTAACGACTGTATTTGTAAGAGTAACTCTCACTAGTGTATTCTAAAAGATTTCCTCCCATATCATATATATTACATACTGCTGTTGTTTGTCCTGTTGGTACTAATGTTGCTGAATTTTTAGTTTTAGTTAATTTTTCACCTGTTATATCCTTTATATTAATATAATCAAATGAAGTATCTTTATAATTTCCTTCTGGTGAACTATTTCCATAATCTTCATTTGTTATTTGTATTAGACTTATTGCTGTATCCCATGCATAACTACTTACTAATTTTGTTTTAGCACTATACCCTTGAACACTACTCATTCCTTCTGCTAATATTTTACAACCTGCTTGTGATATATAATTATATGGTACTTGGTCTTTTTTTATTGTTACTGTTTTATTTTCAGTGCTTCCTGTTCTCATTGTTTTTGCTTCTGTTGATTCTTTATCTCCTGCTTCAAAACGACCTATATAATAGCCACCATTTGCATTTACGCTTGTTTCTTCATCTGTTGGAAGTGCTTCTTTAAAATAGTCACTATTTGAACTTGAATATTTTATTTTTTCACTATTCGTTCCAGAATCTGTTTCTCCTGTTGCTACATTTGAGCTATATGCTGTTCTTGTATATACTATTGTTTTATCTCCTTTAGTGGTATGAACTGTTACTCCTGCTCCTGTTTTTGTTGGTATCCATACAAATTGGTTTCCATCGTTATCTTCTATTACTACTCCATTTTCTACTTTTGTTGCACTATCTTCTGCTATCTTAAATCCTTCTGGTACTTTTACAACATTTTGTAAATCATCTTTTATTGGTGTATCTTTTTCAAAGAATTTATTTTGTTGTATTGCATCTGCTACTGTTGTTGCTGTATTATATTCTCCACCTGTTCCAATATCATCATCTTGATTTCCACCATTTCCATTTAAATATTGGTCAATTAAATCTGTGCCTTCTTGCATTGCTAATTGTTCATTTGTCTCTGCATTTCTCCATGTATTTGCTGCTTCTTGTGCCTTTTGGAAAATTCCATTTTGTCCTATTGTAAGATTTAATGCTACGCCTGCTAGGATTAGTAGTACTATTATTGTAACTACAAGGGCTATAAGTGTAATACCTTTTACTTGTTTTTTTATTCTTTTAATATTCAAGTATTTTTTGTTTTGTTCTTTCATAAACATTCTCCTCTCTTTTGTTGGCTTATTTTTCTTAATTTTTCATAAGTTTTTTCTTATTATTTTATGTATTTTCTTTTTTATTTTGTCTTTTGCTTAATTATGTCTATCTATATAAACAGTATTTGTGCTCTAGTTTTTTCTTGAATATTAAGTTTTCAATGTACTTATACTATTTATATAAAATAGAATAAATCTTTTACTATTTTATATTTATTTTTACATCAAGTCAATAATTTAAATATTACATTTTTGTTACAAATTATTTTTATTTAATTTCTTCTTTTAATTTTAGTAAAAAATAACCCAAAAAGGAACGTCCCTTTTGGGTTTTGGTTGCAAAAGAAAGAAGGAAGTTTTATCTTCCTCCTCCACCACCGGCCTCCGCCTCCGCCGGCCGCCTCCACCTGAGAAGCCGCCGCCTCCGCCTGAGCCTGCTGAAAATGATGATGACATTGCATTACTTACTGATCTAAAACTACTTGAAAAATCCATATGTGACATTATAAATATTGTTGGATATATATTATAATCATAGTTATCAAAATCAGGATATACAATTTTTAACTCTTTTATTACTTTTTCAGATATTCCAAATGCAGTAGCATACACTAGGTATTTTTCCCATAATGCTAAATCTGGTACATCTTTTTCTTTAAGTAGTGAAAAGTCTTCCATATATTTTTTAAAGGCAATCCATTTATCCCTTTCATCTACACCTTCTTGAGTATATACACTAATTCTCTTATTTGCCAAGTTTATTAATACAAAATCTGCAATTAATAATATACCAGCAAAGGCAAGTAAGTACCAAGGAATTCCTATTGAATTTACTGTATTTGTTACAAATTCTAAATTATCTAATAAAAATACTAAAACAAATGGTATAAATACTCCTAATGAACATCCTGCCATATTTGCTCTTCTTCTTTTAATTCCTTTTAAATCTAAAATCTGATTATTAACTAATTTAGATTTAATTACTTTATCTAAAGAAGATTTTAAACTCACAACTTTTGAGCTATTATTACTTATATATTTCTTTAGCTCTTTCATAGTAATTTCATTTTCACTTGTTTGCTCCTCACCTATTCCAAATATAGATTTAGTTTTATTTTTGCAAGCTGTAATTAAGAAATTATATATAATTATTTCATCACTATTTAACTGCACTTGATTCAAATTATTTTCCAATATTGTTATTTTAGTATTGTCTTTTGATTTATCTATGGCCTCTTCTATCTTTATATATTTTTTAAGTGCTAAATTAAGAATGGTTGATGAAAATACTTTCCCTAAATCATACTGATTAAATCCCTGATAATTTTCCTTTAGTATATATAAGCTTTCAGCAGGAGTTGCATCCTCTCTTGGTAAATCTCTAAAATAATCATAATGAATAGTTGGTACTACTTTTTTTACTGTAAGTAAGACTTTTATATTTTTTATTGCAAAATATATTAGTATTCCAAATATAACTAGGCATAAAATTGCACTAATAACTATTTTTCCTATTCTACTTGCATTTGCATCATTTGCCCATTCGTTTTCTTCTTGCAGAATATTACTTAATTTATTTGCATTATATGTTCTACCAGAATATATTATTTCATCTCTTGGCATGGCAATTCTTACTTCTACCATTTTTTCTGCTTTGTTATTATTTATTTCAAATTTTACTGTGTCATTACTTTCTTTTGTAATTGTACCATTTAAATCTGGTGTATGTCCCCATACTCTTAGTTCATCAATATTTTGAACTTCTTCAGGAAGTTTTATAGTTCCTGTAATTTTTTTAGCTGGCACTTCAAAATCTGAACCAATAAATTGCCAGTACATTTCAGCACAGTCATTATATAAAGCTACTGCATCATTTACATGATAGCTTATTTTATAGTTTTCAGTTCCTGAAGAATTTTCATATCCTGTTCCCCATGCGACTTCATAATTAGAACCCATATTTAAAAAGTAATATTCTCCAACTGGCACATGGTAAGCATATTCTCCATAATCAGTTAGTGGAATTACTGCACCTGAACTTGAAATTTTGCTAACTTTCCCATTAGTTATACTTGAATATTTGGTTGAATCAAACTTAAAAGTTTTATATAAGGTATTAGTCTGGCTTATATCTATATTCCAAGTTTCTACAACATCCATTGATCCATCTGAATTAATTTGTACATCAAAATTCAAATTATTTAAGTACAAATTTGAACTTGCTTCTGCTTTATTAAATATTGATAAAGCAAAAATCATTAAAAAAATAGCTATAATAGTTCTTTTTAAAACTTTCATATTTTCCCCTCTATTTATTATATTTTATCTATGAAAATATATTATACTATTTTAAAGAAATTGTCTATATATTTTTTTAATTTTTATTTATTATTATTTGCATAAATGTGATATTTATTATTTTTAAAGTTGCAAAAGTGTGACTTTTTATTGTTTTTTAGTTGTAAAAATGTGATTATAGTGGTATAATTAATTCATAAGATATACTTTATATATAGGAGATGATTATTTTGAAAAGATTTATTTTAAATGAATTAATAAAATGGAAAGAAAGTAAATATCGAAAGCCTTTAATTCTAAAAGGAGAAAGGCAAATTGGAAAGACATATATACTAAAGCAATTTGGCCAAGAAAACTATGATGGAGTTGCATATTTTAATTTTGACCATGACGAGGATTTATATAATTTATTTAACAATACCAAAAATCCCAAAAGAATATTAGAGCAATTAGCATTTATATATGGCAGAGCAATAATTCCTGGTAAAACATTAATAATTTTTGATGAAATTCAAGAATGTCCAAATGCATTAAATAGCTTAAAATATTTTCAAGAAGAAGCTAATGAATATCATATAGCCTGTGCTGGAAGTTTACTTGGAATTAGATTGTCTCATACATCATTTCCAGTAGGAAAAGTTGATTTTCTAAATATGTATCCTATGACATTTAGCGAGTTTTTAATAGCGGATAATTGTGAAAATTTGGTTGATTATCTAAAATCTCTAAATGAAGTAGAACCAATACCAGATATATTTTTTAATCAATTAGAAGAAAAACTTAAAGCTTATTTTATAATTGGAGGAATGCCTGAATCGGTTAATGTATGGGTTAACGAAAAAGATATAGAACTTGTAAATAAAGTACAAGAAAATATATTAAAAGCATATGAAAGTGATTTTTCAAAGCATACTGAAAATAGTGAAGCAAATAAAATTTCTTTAATATGGAATAGTATTCCCTCTCAATTATCCAAAGAGAATAAAAAATTTCTATATCAAACAATAAAAGAAGGTGCAAGAGCAAGAGAATATGAAAATGCTCTTAATTGGCTAAATGACGCAAATTTAATTTATAAAATATATAATGTCAAAAAGCCCAATATACCACTTATTGCATATAATGATTTAAGTTCGTTTAAAATTTATATGAATGATGTAGGCTTACTTAGAAGAATGTCAAATTTGAATAGTAGAATTGTTGTTGAAGGAAACAAGCTATTTGAAGAATTCAAAGGTGCTCTAACAGAGAATTATATTCTTAATGTGCTTTGTTATATATTTGATAATGTACCAAATTACTTTACTTTTGATAGACATGAGATTGATTTTTTAATTCAACACAAAAACAAAGTAATACCTATTGAAGTAAAATCAGGAAACTCAACAAATAATGCTAGTTTAAGTAGATATAATGTTAAATTCAATAATGAATTATCTATAAGATTTTCAATGAACAATTTAAAAAAGGATGATAAAATACTTAATATACCTTTATTTCTTGCAGAATATATTGAAAATTTTATATAATTTAATACTTAATTGTATAGTATTAAATAATAATTACTTTTTACTTAAATAAATATAAATAATTACTAAAATGAAAGGAACTTATATGTTTGACATAGAAAAATTAGAATTTAATAGTATTAGAGAGCATTTATCTAGATTTACTCATACTTTTGAAGGAAAAAAATTAGCTTGCGTGTTAGAGCCTTCTTCAAAAAGTATGCAAGTTCAATCTATGCTTAATGAAACTAATGAATGTTTAAAAGCAATAAATATAAAAGGAGACCTTCCTATTTCTGAGATAAATGATGTTTCTCTTTATATAAAAAGTTTAAAGGGTAGTTTATCTTTAAGTACTAAAGGTTTACTTGAAATGTGTAATATTTTAAGGACTTCTAGAGAAATAACTGAGTATTTTAAAGATTTAGAAGAAAGTCTTCCTTCTTTAGAAGATTATTATTCTATGCTATATATTAATAAAGATGTAGAAAATAAAATAGCTAAATGCATTATATCTGAAGATGAAATTGCAGATAGTGCATCTACCAAGCTTTATTCTATTAGAAATTCTAAAAAATCTTTAGAGAGTAATATAAAGAATAAGTTAAATCAAGTAATTCGTGCAAATAGCAAATATATTATGGACCCAGTTATTACTATTAGAGATGGTAGATTTGTTATACCTGTTAAAGATGAATATAGAAGCTTTGTTAAAGGTTTTATACATGATACTTCAAGTAGTGGCTCTACTGTATATATAGAACCTATGGTAGTTTTTGAAATTAATAATAAAATAAATAGCTTAATTATTGAAGAAAATAAAGAAATAGAAAGAATATTAAGTGAGCTTTCTTCTCTTTTATACCCTATTGTTTATAATATTGAGCAAGATGTAAAAGTAATTTCTAAATTAGATTTAATAAATGCTAAAGCAAAACTTGCAATTGAAATGGATGCTAATCTTCCAATATTATCTGATAATATTAATTTAATAAAGGCAAGACACCCACTAATTGCAAAAGATAAAGTTGTTCCAATAGATATTTATGTTGGAAAAGATTTTAAAACTTTAGTTATAACTGGTCCTAATACTGGTGGTAAAACTGTCAGCTTAAAAACTGTCGGGCTTCTTTCAATTATGGCTCAATCAGGCTTATTTATACCAGCTTTAGAAAATAGTACAGTTAAAGTTTTTGAAAATATATTTGTAGATATTGGTGATGAACAAAGTATAGTAGAATCACTTAGTACTTTTTCTAGTCATATGACTAATATTGTAAAAATTGTAGAAAATGTAAATGATAAAAGTCTTGTATTAGTTGATGAACTTGGCTCTGGTACTGACCCTATAGAAGGTGCTTCACTAGCTCTTGCTCTTCTTGAATATTTTCATAATAAAGGAACTATTACTGTTGCAACAACCCACTACCACGAAATAAAAAATTACTGTATTACTCATGATGGATTTGAAAATGCAAGTTGTGAATTTGATATAGAAAAACTAGAACCTACTTACCATTTGCTTATAGGAATACCTGGAAAAAGTAATGCTTTTGCAATTAGTAAACGATTAGGATTAAAGACAAGCATTTTAGATAGAGCAAATAGCTTAGTAGAAAAACCTGATACAGATATTGAAACATTAATGAAAGAAATCTATGATGATAGAATTACTATAGAAAATCTAAAAAAGGAAGAAGAGAAAAATCTAAATCAAGTTACTCTTTTAAGAAAATCTTTAGAAAAGGAAGTTTCTAGCAAATTAGAAAATGAAGAAAAAAAGATTGAAAAGGCTAAAAAAGAAGCAAGAGAAATTTTAATAGATGCTAAAGAAGAAGCAAATAGAGTTATTAGAGAATTAAATGGACTTGGCTCTAAGGATTTAAAGAAAGCTAATCAATTAAGAAATAAGTTAAATGAAAGTTTAAAAGATACTGAATCAAATCAAGGTTTAGATTTAAGTGTATTACTAAAACTAAATCATCAAGAAATTAATAAACCTACTGGTAAAAATAATGTTCATATACAAAATACAGCCTCAAAAAATATATCTTCTGAAATAAATTTAATTGGAGAAAATGTTGATACTGCTGTAGCTGAATTGGATAAATACTTAGATAATTGTACTATGGCTCATTTAAAACAAGTAAGAATTATACATGGTAAAGGTACTGGAAAACTAAGAGAAGGAATTCATAATTATTTAAAGAAATCTAAATATGTAAGTTCTTTTAGAATTGCAGGGTTTGGTGAAGGTGATTATGGAGTAACTATTGCTGAATTAAAATAAATTAATAAAGCTACCAAAATAAATTGGTAGCTTAAATTTTTATTTCCTACACCCTTCTTAAGCAATTTCTAAATTGTCTTTGACATGCACAAGTTCTACAAGCTGTTGTATTAGGGTCTCCATTACACAATGTACCACTATTATTTCCGCTTCTATTTTGTGAATTACTACATTGGCAAGAATTATTTTCTCCCTCCCTACTTCTTGTGTCATTATTAATGAAATTTATTTCAATAGTTCTATTAGCAATCTTACATAGTATGCTTACAATGTAAGCAGTTAATAAAGAAATTACTGCATATATAAATGCTGCTATTAAGAAATTTACGCCATATACAGTAAATGTAACAATTAAAAATATAGCAAGTATTATTGATGATACTAAAAATGGATTACATAGTATTTTTTGAAGTGCTATCGAAAATATAATTGTTGCAATAGGAAATATAAATAAAAACAAAATTATATCCATATTATCCCCTTGTATATTTTATGTAAAGTACTTATTTTTTGACACTATTTATCTTTTATAAATTATATTTTTATAATTTATTGTTTATTATTTTTATCTCTTAACAAATATCTTCATATTCTACTCTTACTAAATAAAGTCCTGTTGGAGGTAAGGTTTTACCAGCTTTAAGTCTATCTTTGGCATCTAATATATTTTTTATATCTATTGGTTCAATTTTATATGTACCTACATCTACTAAAGTACCAGCAATTATCCTTACCATATTATATAAAAAACCATTACCTGTAAGCTCAATAGTAACTAATTCACCATTTCTTGTAACTTTAGCATCATATATTGTTCTTACACTGCTTTTACTACTTGTTCCACTTGCTTTAAAGGATTTAAAATCATGTTCTCCAACTAAATACTGTGCTGCTTCATTCATTTTTTCTTCGTCTAATTCTTCTGGAAAGTGGTACTGCAAATTTCTATAAATTGCTGTTCCTTGAACTGAATTATTTATTACATATCTATATGTTTTCTTTTTACAAGTATATCTACTATGAAATTTTTCTGGCACTTCTTCCGCTTCTTTTATTCTTATAGATTTTTTTAATTTAGAATTTAGTGCATAAGGTATCTTTTCTACTGGAATATTTTTTTCAATTTTGAAATTTGCAACTTGTCCTAAGGCATGTACTCCTGCATCAGTTCTTCCTGATGCAATTAAATCAACTTTTTCTCCTGTTACTTCTTCTATTGCTCTTTCTATTTCACCTTGAATATTAAGTTTATTGGGTTGTTTCTGCCATCCATTAAAATCTTTTCCATCATATTCTATTAATAGTTTTATATTTCTCATATTTACTCACTTTGTTTTTTTGCTTTTTTATTTGCCCATTTTTCTTTCATAGAATTTATTTTGCTAACTCTTTTTTCTGAGCCAAATTTAGCAGTAACTAAATTCTTAATCAATATACGTTTTAAAGCATCTTCTTTAACATCTGCAATTAAAGTTCCATCTTTTGCAATAGATATTTTACCTGTCTCTTCAGAAACTACTACTGCTATTGCATCAGATTCTTTTGATATTCCAATTGCAGCTCTATGCCTTGTTCCTAATTCTCTTGCAATATCTTTATCATCAGCAAGTGGAAGTATACAAGCTGCTGCTGTAATTTTGTTATTGCTAATAATAACTGATCCATCGTGTAAAGGTGTTTTGGGAACAAATATATTTACTAAGATTTGTGGAGATATTTCTGCATCTAATTTTATACCTGTTTCAATAATATCTTGTATTTTTATATCTCTTTCAAATACTATTAATGCGCCAGTTTTAGATTTTGCCATTTCCTCTGCTGCAATTACTACTTTGTAAATATCTTCTTTTGTTTTATCTCTTATACTTTTATCTATACCAAATAATTTAGAAAAAGTACTAGAACCAAGTTGCTCTATCGCTCTACGAAGTTCTGGCTGAAATATAATTAAGAGTGCAATTACTCCATAACTCATAAATGAAGTAAGTATAAAGTATAAAAATCTAAGTTCAAGTAAATTACTTAAAATTGTTATAACAATAAGAAAAACAATGCCTTTTAGTAATTGCCATACTCTAGATTTTTTTGCGACCTTTACAAAATATACTAGTAAGAATATTACTATTGTCATATCTAAAACAAAAGTAACTATTTGCCAAGGATGTGACCCCAAATCACTTATATAGTCTGCAAAATCAAAATCAAAATTTGAAAAATTCTCAAACATATTTAAATTTTATATATTAAAGATAAAATTAATATTTTAAATATTTATCTATAATATACACTTTCTCCTTTAATATATTTAGGTTTTTTATTCAAGGCTTTGCCCATAAACCTTATTAAAAATCTAACATTAAGTAGAATATTAATGTTGCAGATGAAGCAAGAAGCATACATAAAACAATTATTAATGCAACTAATCTTCCTAAGTTCTTCTTAACATTAAACTTTTTATGAGTTTTGTTCTTTACCTTTTTATTTTCCATTACTTGCTGTACTTCTTTTTCTTCTACTTTATTCTTCTTGTCCTTTTTCTTTCCTTTTGCCATTTTTTATTCCTTTCATAAGTATAACTAATTTGTTCAATAAAATTATAATTAAGTTTAATAACAATGTCAATATTTCTTTTAATTTGATAAAATTTTTCCTCCACCTAAAACAGTATCTCCATCGTAGAATACTACTGATTGACCTGGAGTTATTGCTCTTTGTGGCTCATCAAAAATTACCCTTGCATAACCTTTAGTTAATAATATTAATTTTGCAGGCATTTCTTTTGCTGCATATCTTATTTTTGCATTAACTTTCATTCCATTTTTTATATCTTCTACAAACCAATTGATATTTGATGCAAGCAGGCTATCTTTATATAATTCTTTTTCTTCTCCAACAATAAGTTCATTTTTCTTCTTATTGAATCCAATTACAAATAATGGTACAGGATTTGCTATTCCCAATCCTTTTCTTTGTCCGATAGTATATTTGTACAAACCATTATGTTTTCCTAAAATGTTTCCTTTTTTATCTACAATATTTCCTTCTTTAGGTTTAAACTTTGCATATTTTTCTAAGAATTCTTTATAATCTCCATTTTCAATAAAACATATATCTTCACTGTCTGGTTTATTTGCAACTTCTAAACCATTTTCTAAAGCTATTTTTCTAATTTCTTCTTTGCTTTCAAAACATCCTAAAGGAAATATAATATGGTTTATTAAATCCTTATTTATATCATATAAAACATAACTTTGATCTTTATTTATATTATTGGCCTTTTTTATAACCTTACAGTTATATTTTTCATCAAATTCTATTTTGGCATAATGCCCTGTAGCTATATAATCGCAATTAAGCTCTTTTGCTCTTAAGTACATAAATCCAAATTTCATAAATTTATTACATACAATACATGGATTTGGTGTATGCTCACTTCTATATTCAACAATAAAATCTTGTATAACATATCTTTTGAAATCGTTTCTTAAATCTAGTATTGTATGCTTTATATTTAGCTTTTTACATACTTTTTTTGCATCCAGTGCATTTGATACGTCATCTCCCCATAAAATCATGGTAAGACCTATTACTTCATAACCTTGTTTTTGTAATAAAATGGCAGAAACAGAGCTATCTACCCCTCCGCTCATTCCTAATAATACTCTTTTATTCATATAATACTTATTCCTTATAATTTCTATTTAGCAAAATAATTATATCACAATATTTTTTAGTTTACCATAATTATTTGTAATTTTAATTGCTATTTTTCATATAATATAGTATAATAATATTTGACTGGATATAATCTATACACGGGGGTGTAAATGGTTTCGACAGTTATTTAGAAGTATTTATAGCGAGTAGTGGATGGTTGCTTTGGCCACTTAAAATCAAGCAAATTAAATATAAAGGCTAACGATAGAGAATTAGCTTACGCTGCCTAAGTTGCAGTGTCGTCTTATCTTAGAGCCTACTGCTTAGAATAAGGCGCCGTTTAAAGTAGGAAACGAAGTTGCTTATTCCACTTAAGTAATGGGTATTAATAAATGGATATAAATAAAATATTTTGTTTGTTTAATATTTTATTTAGAAACTAATAAATAAACTGCACTCGGAGAAGTAAATATGGAAGAATAATTGGACGCGAGTTCGACTCTCGCCACCTCCACCAAAACATTTTTAGTTGATTACAAAAACTAAGTAAAGTGTTAACCTTACTTAGTTTTTTATTTAAAATTTAATTATTTCATTATATACATCAATTGCATACTTATCTGTCATACCTGAAATATAGTAAATAATTGCCTGAATATAATCTTTTTTGTTATTAATATCAAATATTACTTTATTTTTTAATCCTACTCTATTTCCAATATTCCAGTATTTGCTTATCCATCCATAAAATCCGCTTATTAAATTAGGATAATATTTTTCTATTTCTTTCATTCTTTTTTCAGTATTTTTTCCATCATATGTATCTTTTAAAATATCAAATATTTGATTTATAACTACATCAAAATACCTGTCTGAAGGTATCATTCTTTTAGCTCCATATATATATTTATAATTAAAAGCTTTTATTTTATTCATCATCTCTAAAGCTTCTTTAGATAATTTTATTCCTTCCTCTGGTGAAGAATTTTCACAAATATCTGTTACTAGAGTATTAATTATAGAAGAATTGCTAGTTCTACTTGAAGTTCCAGTAATATTTGCAAGTTCATTTAACATATCATCCGTTAAAAATCTTTCTTCAATTGCATCTTCTATATCTCTTCCTAAATAAGATATTTTATCTGATACTTTTACAATGCATCCTTCCCAGGTAAAAGGTGCATATTTATTAGGATTAGTATATTTTTTTAAATCAATTGCATCTTCTCTAGGTTTAATACTATTTTCATCAATTTCTCCACAATGTGATATTATTCCGTCCCTTACAGCATATGTTAAATTTAAGTTTTGTTTATTTCCATCATAATCATCTAAAAGTTCTATATCATCTACAATATTTAGTCCATTTTGCTCATGCCAAAATGTTTTTCCTAGCTCTCTTTGAGATATTTTAGATAGTATTTTTTCTCCCTTATGCCCAAATGGTCCATGTCCTAAATCATGTGCACATGCAATTGCTCTTGTTAGTTCACTATTTAAGCCTAAATAATTAGAAATAGTATAGCTTATAGATTCAACATAATTAACATGATCAATTCTAGTAGATATATGATCATTTTCTGGTGAAAAAAATACTTGAGTTTTATGTTTCAATCTATTATACGCATTTGTATGTAAAATTCTATTAAAATCTCTTTCGAATGGAGAGCGAATATCTCCTGGTTTTGAATATAGCTCATGCTCTCTTTTTATCATTTGGCTCCAATTTGGGTTTTCTTCATTTGCAGCTACACTTTTAAATAAATATTTGTTATTCATAAAAGTATACTTTCATTCCTTTCCTATTTTTCAACATATTTAATATTCAAAAAATTATTTTTTAGTTTTCTTAAATGCAAAAAATTTGCTTATAAAAAAGTTTAATATAACAACTATAA
Organism: uncultured Clostridia bacterium; assembly: GCA_944392515.1. GTDB lineage: Bacteria > Bacillota > Clostridia > TANB77 > CAG-508 > CAG-793. Next base: position 28,564 of record CALXWV010000003.1, on the reverse strand, counting down.
CAGTAACTATCAATTTCGAAATCATTTGTGGAAGTGGTGTTAAAAATAGAAGCGCTCCTCCTACCCATTCTATTACCATTGTAAATGCTCTACCAGAAATAAACTTAGCAAATTCTTTCCACTTGGCTTTAAAATCTTTAGCTTCTGAATGAAATACTAAATCTTTATTTGTAAAATATGCAAATAGGACAGCAGTAATTATTGCAATTATATTTGATAAATTCTCATCCCATTTTAATAAATCAGATAATACATAAAATACACCTAGGTTAATTATGGTTGTTAGTACACCAAAAATCACATAAAATATTACTTCTTTTGTGCAAACTTTTTTTATTATTTTTGATAATTTTTCTTTCATTATTTTCTACCTTTCTTGTTATTTTTATAGAATTTAAAGTACTTTTTGTTTCATGCATATATTAGCATATATTTTATATTTTTTCAATAACAATTTTTTCATTATTATGTAAATCATTTATTTAAAATCTATTGTAATTTTATAAAAAAAGATGTATAATAATAGACACGTGTTTTTACAACACATTTTTTTGGAGGGAAGCATATATGAAACGGAATGAACTGACTGGCAATCTTTTTCAGTACGTCATTATTTCAGTAGCACTCATTTGGGCATTATTTTGTTTGTTTTGCCCGTTAGTGCGACCTGATACATTGTCTACCGAAGATTGCAAGAAGTATCAAGCAATCGCAACAGATTATTATGAAACAGGTGAATATCAGTGTGAAGAAAGCATTGTAGTAACCAATAACTCAAAAAACTGTATAAGTGTAGTGGATTCCAATAGGCCTTTTTCGGCCAGCTTAACATTTTATTTTACAGATGATACAGTAAAAGTTAAAGATGGTATTAACCTATACTTCTTAAACTTAATTGTTCCCAGCTTACTCGTAGCTGCTATCGCAGTAGTATTCATTTTTATAATCTGTCGAATCATATTTCCGTACAAAGAGGAGGGGTGCTAACCCCTCCTTGTTTTTTATTTTAATACCATCTAAATTTCATTTTCTATATTAAGAAGTCTATTATATTTGCATACCCTATCAGTTCTACATGGTGCTCCAGCCTTAATTTGTCCACTATTAACTGCAACAGCTAAATCAGCTATAAATGTATCTTCTGTCTCACCAGATCTATGTGAAATAATTGTTTTATATCCATTTTCTTTTGCTAAGTTTATAGTCTCTAGTGTTTCTGTTAAGGTTCCTATTTGATTTGGCTTAATTAATATGCTATTTGCAATATCTTCTTTTATACCTTCTTTAAGTCTTGCTGGATTTGTAACAAATAAATCATCTCCTACTAATTGAATTTTACTTCCTATTCTTTTAGTAAGTTCTTTCCAAGATTTCCAATCTTCTTCTGCTAAACCATCCTCTATTGACATTATTGGATATTTACTTGCCAAATCCACTAAATAATCTATCATTTCAGCTTTTGTTTTATATATATCTGTTTTCCAAAAATAGTAACCTTCTTTACTTATCTTTTTAGCACTGTCATTCATTTCAGTACTTGCTATATCTAATGCTAATTTAAAATCTTTATTTTCTTTAAACCCTGCTTTTTTTACAGCTTCTAATATTAACTCTATAGCTTCTTCATCGTTCTCTAAATCTGGTGCAAAGCCACCTTCATCACCAACTGAAGTAACTAATCCTTTTTTTCTTAATACTTCTTTTAACACTTTATACACTTCAGTGCACATTTGAAGCATTTCTCTAAAAGTTTTTCCTCCAACAGGTACAATCATAAATTCCTGTATATTTAAATTGTTATTTGCATGTTTTCCACCATTCAATATATTCATCATAGGAAGAGGCATTTTATATGCATTTATTCCTCCTAAATACTTATAAAGTGGAATATCTAAGCTATTTGCAGCAGCTCTTGCTATAGCTAAAGATGCTCCTAAAATGCTATTTGCTCCAAGTTTAGATTTATTAGGAGTACCATCTAATTTAACAAGCTCATCATCAATATATTTTTGATTAAAAACATTTTCACCTATTAAGTTTTTTGCTATTTTTTTATTAACATTTTCCACAGCTTTATTGACACCAAGTCCATTAAAATTTTGCATATCTTCATCTCTTAATTCTACCGCTTCAAAACTTCCTGTAGATGCACCTGATGGTACCATAGCTAATCCTTCTACTCCACTTTCTAAAGTAACTTTTACTTGAACTGTTGGGTTTCCCCTCGAATCTAAGACCTGCATGGCTTCAATATCTTCAATATAATCTGTATACATATTATCTCCTTTCTGCATAATTCAAAATAACTAATTATTATTTTGCATAAATATGTTATACAAATTATTTCCAATATTTTTTATTTATATACCTTTTATTATACTATCTTTCATATTCACTATCCTGTTTAATTTCAATTGTTTTTCTCTGATTTTTTTCTCTTCTATATCTTATATCAAATTTCAAACTGTACTCAGAACTATATTCTTCTTTTAATTGTTTTAAATTCGGATCATTTTCACTAAATAAGAAATCTAGGTCGATAACAACTAGTTCTCCTTTTTTTAAAGGATTTCCTTTATATTCTTCTGAAAATCCAACTGACTTTGGAGCAACTTCCACATTTTTTCCTTTCCAGGTTGTTCTGTTTTCATTTAATAACTTTCCTACATTGCTCCATTTAGCATCTAACCATATTATTCCACTATCTCTCAATTCCTTGTATATCTCATATAATTTTTCTTCGTCTCTTTCTTCTTCCGAAAAATTAATATCTACATATGATGTTACTTCAAAGAAGGCCATTACTCTCCTATCTTCTAAAGTATAATTGGCTCTAGCTATAGGTTGAAGAATTCTCCTATGATTTGGTATTTTATATTTAGCAAATTCGTCACCTAACTTTAATACTCTGTTCCCTATCCTATAAGCTACTGCATAAGAGCCTTCATTAATATATTCTATATCTGTATAATCTTTATTGGTTTCATCTAAAACTTCTCTTAAGGCATAATTTAGAGATGTTACGCATTCTTCTTTCTCTGTTTCTCCAAATCTTCTTTCCCATTTTTCCCTTTCTTGCCATTCAGTTCCATGCCATAATGCTCTTAAAAATAATTTACTGTTTTTTTGAATTTGATTATTAATGATTCTATTCAGTCTTCTATTCTTATTTTTAATAACTAAAAAAATATTTAATATTTCGTTCTCATTTTCTTTTGAAAATAAAAATTCTATATTATTATCTATTGCTTTTGAGTTATAACTAGCAACACTTTCTAAAAAATACCATTTATATTTAGGCATTAGTTTTATTATTTGCGGTAAATTCTTTTCTATCACTTCATCAAACTCAGAATCAAAAACACACTCATCTGCTATAAACTCCATTAACAAATCTCTTTTAAGATAGACACAATCTAATGCTTCTTTAAAGTATTTTAAAATTATTTCTCTATTCGTTTGTCCACTAGTATCAATATCCATTCGTAAACTTAATTCTTTTACTATAGGTTCTAATTTATTATCATCCATTTTTCTTCCCCTAAATTTTATAAAATTCATCATTTATTTCTATATATTTAATAAATAATTTCTAACGAAATTCGTCCTTTTTTTGTTGTACCAAGTATTTTTGATATTCTAAATCTACCTTTACCTCTAATTGTAATATAATCACCCTCTTCTACAATTTTTGAAGGTCTTATTTCTTCTTTAAAATTAACAAACACTCTTTCAGCTTCTAATATTTTATTTGCTTCATTTCTAGAACATCTAGCAAGTTCTCCTACTATACAATCTAATCTCATTGATGGTATATTTATTTTTATAACTTGCTTCTCTGGCTCAATATATATAAGTTCTTCAATATTTTTTATCTCTATTTTAGATTTCTGGAATCTTGTAAGTCCATTTAGATTATTTTTTACATACTCTGCTAATTCTTTTTTTACGATTATATCTGCTCCATCATTTCTTACTATTATATCTCCTATTTTTTCTCTTTTGATACCTAATTTCATTAATCCACCTAAATAGATTCTATGCTCATATTCTCCTTTTAAATTATTTGGCAATGTTATTCTAATTATTGAAAGTAAATTATTTATCTCATCTTGTTTTATAAATTCAATGCTATTTGAAAAAATAATAATATTTCTCTCTGAATCATTATATCCCCCAAAGAATTTGTAATTATTACTTTTTCTAATATCTAGCATTTCCTTTATTACACATTGCTGTCTTAAATCTAAAAAATCTGTTGTTTCAATTTTATTCCTAGTTTCAGCAAATTTTAATTTATCTAAGACTTTAGCAATTAATATCTTATCTTCATCTTTTTGAAGTTTTGTAAGTTCTGATTGTTTATCCATTATTCTCTCCTATTATTAGTAAAAACAGAGCAGATATACTGCTCTGAATTAATCATTATGGCTGGGGTACTAAGATTCGAACTTAGGAATGTCGGAGTCAGAGTCCGATGCCTTACCACTTGGCGATACCCCAATATGTACTTTTATACTATAGCACTTTTTTTGTAATTTTGCAATAGTTAAATCACAACGAAGGCCACTACCTACATCTAGGTAATAGCCTTCATTGCATATTAGTTTTGCCAGGTTTACTTGGAGAGTTCTGCCGAGAAATCCTTGATTTCAGCAGTTGTGAACGAAGTCACACTTCTCTCGAAATCTTTCATAGGCGTCAAGTCCGGAAATCTTGTAGGCAACTTTTCTTTCACCTTGATATGCTTAACAGATCCGTCTTGAGCCAGCAGATACTTGCCAAAAAGGACAAAATCATCCAGTGCTAAGTGATACTTATCAAAGAATGCTTCTCTCTTTTCAGCAAGCTCCAGCAAACTCTCTTTGGACTTCATAGCCAGCCGGATATTGTAGAGAGATTCCAACTCCCGCCTTTCTTTTTCGATTTGCTTGACATCTTCTTCCGTCACGTTCCACTTTGCGGACTTAGTAGGTTCTACTTTCATAAGCTTATCCTCCTTTGTTACATTGACCGCCATAGAACATCCTTGGTTCATCTTCCGCATGTCATGCAAGTTAGACATTCCATTTCACTCCTTACTAATATTATTTAACAAATGCTAACGCATTTGAAAGAGCCAACAAATTTTGTGCACCTATTATATAACTTTTATAAGTATTTTTCAATGTTTTCGCTCTATTTAATAAAATATAAATTATTATTCAGTTCTTAATGCTTTTACTGGATCACGCTTACTTGCCATTTTTGCTGGAATTAAACCTGCAATTATTGTTAAGAACATACTAATAAGTACAAGTATTACCCCTGCCATCCATGGTAAAATTGCTTTTACATTTACTCCTGTAACAGAAAGAATTATTGCATTTATAGGAATAGTTAATAAACAAGTTATACCTATTCCAAGTAATCCTGAAACGAGACCTGTAATAAATGTTTCTGCATTAAATACTCTTGATATATCTTTTTTAGAAGCACCAATTGCTCTTAATATTCCTATTTCTTTTGTTCTTTCTAATACAGATATATATGTTATTATTCCAATCATTATAGATGAAACTATAAGTGATATTGCTACAAATGCAATTAGTACATAACTTATCGCATCAACTATTGTAGAAACAGAATTCATCATAATTCCTACAGTATCTGTATAATTTATTTTGTCATTTTCATTTTCTTGATTATTGTTATATTCTGTAATAGCATTAGATATTACCTCTTTCGAGTCAAAATCTTTTGGATAAATGCTAATTGATGATGGTGAATTTAAATCAATTACACCTAATTTTTCCAAATTACCTTCATAAGTTGCATCATTGTTTTCAGCATAAGCATTCATTAAGTTTCTTAAATCTTCTGCTGTCATACTTGCCAAACTCATTTTTTGCTCCATAGATAAACTATCTAAACTAAATTCCTCTTTTTCACCTTCTTTTGGAAATTCTAATCCTGTAAATACATTTACATCTTTATTATCCATTTGCTCTTTTACAATTCCTGCATCTTTAGCTTTGTTTATTACATATTCAATTAATGCTTTTGTATAACCTATTCCACCTTGTGTATTATTACTTACACTACTGTCTTTTTGCTTTATGATACCAACAACTTTTATTTCTTCTGCATTATCTACTTTTTCTTTAATATATTCTTCATTATCTTTTTTATCTACCCATGCACCATTTTCTTTAGCATAATAATCTGAATTTAATAATATTTTAAAAGATAAGTTTAAGAAATCATCATAGTTATAACTTACTGGATCTTGAGATATTTCTACTTTTTCTCCATCCTCTATTTTATTCATATTATCTTCTATTTCATCTTGATTTAATATTCCTAGAGAATATAGAGTATAATCACTTATTTCATTGTCTTTATCTACTATTACAACTACTTCATTATATTTTTCTGGCCATTTACCATCTACTAATTCATACTGATTATCTAGCATATCTTGGTTATCAAATAATTCTGAAAAGACATTTACACTGCTCATCATTGCAGAATTAGAACCCATCATACTTGTTCCAGCTTCCACATAAGTTTCCATACCCATTTTAGAAGCAACTGTACTCGGATTAACCTGCACCGCACCATTTGATGTATCTGTTTTATATAAATTTAAATTCAAATCATATGAATATTGTATTGCATTAGCATATTTACTAATATTATCATTCGACTCTATATATTCTTTAAATTTAGTTAGATTATTATTTTTTACATCATTTGCAAATGTGTCAAGCATGGAATTTGTTATATATTTAGTATAAATTTTTCCATCTTCTTTATTATCTTCACTTGAATTTCCATTATCCATTAAACTAGTCATCATTCCGCTTAAGTCAATTGTAGACTTTTCAATTGTAACTGGATATGATGAAAGTGTATCTTCTTCTATACTATTTATATAATTTTGTACACCAGTAGATAAAGATAAAATTAGTGCTATACCAATTATACCTATACTACCTGCAAAAGCTGTTAAAATAGTTCTTCCCTTTTTAGTCATTAAGTTATTTAAGCTAAGTGATAAAGCTGTAAGAAAACTCATTGATGGTTTCTTTTTCTTAGTTTTATCTATATTCTCATTTTCTTCTTCATAGGGATTAGAATCATCTGTAATTTCTCCATCTAATATTCTTATTGTTCTTGTAGCATATTTTTCAGCTAAATCCGGATTATGTGTAACCATTATTACCAAATGGTCTTTAGCTATTTCCTTAAGTATGTCCATTACCTGCACACTAGTTTTAGTATCTAGTGCACCTGTTGGTTCATCTGCTAGGATGATATCTGGATTATTTACAATTGCTCTTGCTATTGCAACTCTTTGCATTTGTCCTCCAGATAATTCATTTGGTCTTTGATGAAGTTTATCTTTTAGTCCTACTTTTTCTAAAGCTTCAATTGCTCTTTTTTTTCTATCTTTTTTAGATACTCCAGAAATTGTAAGTGCTAGCTCTACATTAGATAATATACTTTGATGTGGTATTAAGTTATAGCTTTGAAAAACAAAACCTATACTATGATTTCTATAACTATCCCAATCTCTATCTTTAAACTCTTTTGTAGATTTTCCATTTATAATTAAATCTCCACTTGTATAATGATCTAATCCTCCAATAATATTAAGAAGAGTTGTTTTACCACAACCACTTTGACCAAGTATTGCCACAAATTCATTTTCTCTAAATTTAATACTAACTCCTTTTAAAGCATGAACTGTTTCTGTTGAGGTTTTATAATCTTTTTTTATGTCTTTTAACTCTAGCATACTATTCCCCTTTCAAAAATATTTTATTGTGCTTATTTAATATATACCATCATACCTAAAAAATCTAGCAAAAAATGTAAATTGTTTGTAAATTTTATTCCACTCCTCTAAAATCAAAATTTGGTACATATTCTTCCTCGTGTTTTCCTAAATCTTGCATATATCCATTTTCTAAATCTAGAGCATATAAATAACTCTCTATTTCTCTATACTCTTTTATACTTATTTTTCTATTTATTTTCTCTATATTTTTTGCCTTAAAGGTTGGAAAATATTGAGCCATAACACTTACGTATATATCTTTTGGCATATTTTCTTTTATCCATTTTAAAATTCTTTTAGTATTAAGTACGTGATTTGGAAGTATTAGATGTCTTATTATTACTCCTCTTTTTATTATTCCATTTTCATCAAATACAGGAGAACCTACTTGATTAAACATTTCTTTAATTGCTTTTGTGGCTATTTCAAAATAATTAGGTGCTGAGGAATATTTTATAGCTATATCATCTGAATAATATTTTAAATCTGGTAAATAAACATCAATATATCCATCTAAAGCTTTTAATGTATCTATACTTTCATAACCATTTGAATTGTAAATTATGGGAATATGTAAGCCTTTATTCCTTGCTATTTTTATGGCTTCTATTATTTGATATGCATACATTGTTGGTGTAACTAGATTAATATTATTTACTTTTCTTTCCTGTTGCTCTAAAAATATTTCTGCTAATCTTTCTATTGTAATAACCTTTCCTTTACCCTCTTGGCTTATTTCATGGTTTTGGCAAAATACACATCTTAAATTACAATTACTAAAAAATATAGTTCCTGAAGATTTAGTATCTTTTCCTATTCCGCTAATACAAGGTTCTTCAAAATCATGACAAGAAACTAATGCCACTTTTATTTCTTCTCCTAATTTGCAAAATCCTTTTTCATCATTTAATCTATTTACATTACATTTTCTAGGACAAACTTCACATTTTTCTAATTGTTTTATACTTTCCATGTTTATACTCTTTTCTTTTATAAGATTAATTAATTTATTTAATAACATTTTTTATTTTTATCTATTATTTCTTGCTTTTATTATTTATCATTTTTTGTTTATAATTTTACAATTTTTCAAGATAATATAAATATTATAGCACATTTTGGATATTTGTGGTATAATAACTTTGCTTTAGTTTTATAAAATTTAAATTTTACTTAATAAATTTTAAAATTTTAAATAATATTTTTACTTTTTTAGGAGGCCAAATTAAATGTTATCAGAACCAAAATTAGAAAATGGAGTTTTTGAAGATACTTATACAACAAGCTTTGCGCAAACAGGAATTCATAATGTTCTAACAAATAAATCAATTCTTTCAATATTAGAAAATATTGCTGGAAGGCATAGTGCTTATGTTCATTTTACTTTTTCTGATATTGCAAAATATAATTTAACATGGGTACTATTAAATTGGAAATTAAAAATTATAAAAAGAATTGGTGCAGAGGAAAATATTAGAATTCAAACTTGGGGAAGGCTTGTTACAAGGATATTTGTTATAAGAGATTTTAAAATATTTGATGATAAAGGCAATTTATGTGCAATTGCAACATCTAAATGGTGTTTGCTTGATACTCAAAAAGGTAGAATTGCTAAAATGCCTGAAAACTTATTAGATATTTATGGTGGTGCTCACTATGAGTCTGTATTTTGTATTGAAGATTTACCTAAACTAACTGAACCTACCTCTTTGCCTATTTCATCAGATACTTATAAAATTCGTAGATTTGATTTAGACTTAAATAAACATGTTCATAATTTAAACTATTTAAATATTGCTTATGAATTACTTCCTGAAAACATCTTTGATGGTGAAGAATTAAACAATGTAGAAATACTTTATAAAAGAGAATTAAAATATGGTGATATTGTAAAATCGTATTTATATAAAGAAGATGATGTTTATACTATTGTTATGAAAAGTGAGGATGATAGTATCCTTCATTCCATTGTTAAGCTATATAACTAAAAAAACAAAACTTAAATATAGAATTTTTCTAATTTAAGTTTTTTATTATTCAAATTTTAATTTTTATATAATATAACAACCGCGCCCCAATATACGGGGCGCGGTTTGGAGAATCATTTACTGCTTATCAGTATCTCCGCAAATTCCATGCAGAGATATGACCGGGGTCTTGTACGACAGCTTTAAAGAATCTGTCATACGGGCATTTATAAATACCCTCTTCATAGTGGCTATCAACCAAGACAGCATTGCCATCTTGGTCAAATCCAACCAAAATGGTGTAGTGACCGCCTTCCATATCCTCAGTATTCCAGTAGATCCGGTTGTTTACCCGAATGGGAACCGGGATTCCCATTTGCAGGTTATCAATGAGCCTTAACGTAGTCCAAATGCGGGTATCATCATAAGCCTTCATTTTAAAGGCAATTGCGATAACCTCATCGAGGAAGTACATACTTCCACCGATTCCGCGAGGCTTTCCCAGGATTGTCTCGGCATCTTCGACTGATGTGCACTTTTGCACACATTCCATCTCAGAGTATTTTGCCTTAATCTTGTCCAGAGTTACCTCCGGCCAATTTAAGGCCTCTTCCCGGTCGGAAAACCGCCACATGCGGTATCCTTTACTTTCTACAGTTTTCTGAATTGCAGGAACTGATGTCTCTTCATCAATCATATTAGCCAGATACAACATATTGTATGTTGCATAGACTAAGCAGCCAGCTTGCCCCATCAGTCCGACAGCGCCAAAGCTCTTATCTTTCCAGCGCGGATCATTCGCCAATGCGAACTGATTTCTCGTTTTGATAACATCCAGTAAAGGATAGTTACCGTTAGAAAGAAAATCTTTGAGATTCTCCCTCCCGAGCATGGAAAGGATGGATGTCCTCAAATCCCTCGCAGATTCGGAATAAATTTGCTTACGAGCTTGATGCTCAGAAGGGCTTCTGTCACAGTCCCGGACTAGGCTTAAAATTGAAGCTTTTTTCATGTCACTTCTCTCCTCATGTTGTACATTTTGTTATTTTTTGTTTTTTTCTAATTAGATCAACTTTGATCCTCCTTCTACCAAAGTTAATTAATTATACCACAAAAAGCGATAAAAATCAAATTAGTTAATATTTTATGTTAATCTTGTATTGATTATAATTTCTAAAAATTTTGTTTTAATTTACTTTTTTTCAAGCTAATACCTTTAGAAAATTAATGGCTTTACTTTTTTATGTCTTTATGGTATACTGAATTTTGATTAAATCACATTTGTGAATTAGGAAAGGATGAAAAAAATGGATTTTAAGTTTTTTCAAGTTAGTGGAGCCCACTTTCGGATAAAATATCGCTTAGATAGCGATATTTTACCCGTTAGCATAACACTTGATGCTTTTGCAGACCGTGTTATGAAAATACACTTACTCGGCTCTCAACCATTCGAGGTTACCAAGAGGTTTTTCCTTGATATCTTGCGGGATATCATTCCGGAGTCTTCTGGTAGCTTCGATATGAATAATATCGATTTTACCAAAAAACAATCGCAAGTTTGCATCGGCAATAAGGTAATCGAATTTAATTTTGATGCTCAGAAAATTACTCTCAACGTAAATGCATCTGATAAGGATAAAGCCGAGCTCTTTTGGGAAATTATCACTACTTTAAAGGAACTGGATTCTATCTAAACCTTTACCCCGCCAATCAACAGATCAGCGGGGGTTTTTAATATATTCTATTTAAGTAACTCTTTTAATAATTGTTCTCTACATTTTTCTTCAAAAGTATCATCTAATTTTTCTAGCCCTATTTTTTCATTATACTTTCTTTCTAAGCAATAAGAAATAATATAATCAGCTAAAACCGGATTTTTAGAAAGAAGTGGTCCATGAAGATATGTTGCAATTATATTTTCTTTAAAGAATCCTTCTTCACTATCTCCAAACTTATTACCGTTTCCATATAAAACTTTTCCAAATGGTGAATCTATATCAAAAGTTTGTCCACCATGGTTTTCAAAACCAATTACTTTTGTTTCTGTATCACCTAAATTTACATCTAAAACTATATTTCCTATGCATCTTTTCTTTCTATCTGGCTGTGCTACGGTATAATAATCAAATACTTCTAAACCTGGTATAATATTGCCTTCAACACCTTTATAATATTTACCAAATAGTTGATATGATCCGCAAATTAATAAAAAGAAAACTTTTTCTTTTACTGCCTCTTTTATGTTGTCTCTATATTTTATTAAATCTGTAGATAAAATACTTTGCTCATTATCTGCTCCTCCACCTGCAAATACAATATCATAAGAAGTAAAATCTGGAGCTTTATCTCCTATAGTATATCTATCTACAATTAAATTAATACCTCTTTTTTTCATTCTATATTTAAGTACCTGTATATTACCATAATCTCCATAAAGTTCTAGCATATCTGGGTATAAATATAATAATTTAAGTTCTTTCATTAAATATTTCTCTCCTTATTGGCTGTAAAGCCGTATAATTAGCAATCACGTATTTTTTTGTTTTAGTTTTATATAAAGAATTTACCGCTTCTTTTAAATCTAAATATGCTTCGATTTTATCTATATCAAATCCACTTGTTTTTATTCTTATAGCCATATCATAAGCTCTAGTACCTGATGTAATTATTCTAGTTACATTTTTTACATCAAAGTTAATGTCCCATATCCAAGATACATCATGTCCATCTGCAGAATTATCATTCAATACAAATAATAGCTCTTTTTCATCTTTATCTTCATTTAGAGTTCTTAGTGATACATTTGCTCCTGTTGGATTCTTAGCTAAATTTATTATTGTTTCACAGTCTTTTACTTTTACATCTTCTGCTCTACCATTATCTAGTTTAAATGTTTTTAAAGCTTCAATAGCATCTAATCCATATAATTTTGCGACGCTTATTACTGCTGCATAATTGTATACAGAATAAATATTGTTAGCTAAAGTTTCGTAATTTTTATCACTTTCTTTGAAAGTTTTATTTTCTAAGTCAATATCTTTTATTTCTGTAAATAGTATTTCTTTACCATAACCACATTTAGGACATTTATATTTTCCTATATGTGAATATTGGTAGTATTCATACTCTAATTTTGTTTTATCAAATGGGCAGAATTTTCCTTCACCTGCCTCAGTTTGATAATCTTTTGCGTATTTATATCTGTCTACACTAAAGTAATAAACATTTTTGTTGTTTTCATTTGCTCTTCCTAGTCTTGCAACATTTGGATCATCATTATTTAATATTAAATTTCCTTCATAAGTTTTTAAAAACTCATTTATTTTTAATATTAAACTTTCAACTTCACCATTCCTATCTAATTGATCTCTAAAAAAGTTTAAAACTACTAATGTATTTAGTGGTATCTTTTTAAATATAATTGGTACATAACTTTCATCTACTTCAAAAGTTACAAAATCTGCCTTTATTTTGCCAGTTAGAGTACAATTTTTTATTAAGGTAGTAATAATTCCTGTTTCCATATTGTTTCCCTCTTTATTACTTACTATCTTTTTACCATTTTTCTCAAGCATATATCTAATAGCATTATTAGTTGTAGTTTTTCCGTTAGTAGCTGTTACAGCAATTACTGGGCAATCTATTTTTATACTTTTTAAAATATCCGGACTTAACTTTTTTACTATTTTTCCAAGCATATTTCCATTATCTTTATGTAATATTTTGCATAAAATATTTGCAAATACATTTAATATTTTAGCAAATATTATAACTAATAAATTATACATATTTCATCCTTTTCTAAATTACAATTTTTAACCTTTTTCACATATTAGTGCGAAATTTCATTGACAAATATATTAAAAGTATGTATAATAATTATAGGAAATGAAGCCACAGAAATGTGTGCTACCTAAATTTTATGGTAAAAACACCACATAGCTTGGCGAAGCGTAATGTGGTGCTTTTTTATTATTTGCTCAAAATTACTACTATCGCAATAATCAAGGCAATAGCTATGTACTGTGTATGTAAGGTGGTAGCACCCACACTGCTTATATCATTTCCTATGCATATTACTATACTATATTTCGTCAAGCAAGTCAATATATTATTTATATAAAATTTTAATTAAAATATTTTTAAAAATTCTTGAATTTCTTCTAAATCTATTTGTAAAATTTCACCTGTTTCCATATTTTTTAAAGGAGCTTTTTTACTTTCAATTTCATTATCTCCAACTGTTAAAACATATTTTGCTTTTTTCTTGTCTGCATATTTTAGTTGTGCTTTGAGGCTTCTTCCCATTATATCTTTTTCAGCATATATTCCATTATCTCTAAGAAGTTCTACATATTTTGTAGCATATAGATTAGCTTTATCTCCTAAATATGCAACAAATACTTGCATATTTTTTTCTAAATCTAATTCTTTATTATTTGCTTTAAATACATCAATTAGTCTTTCCATACCAGTTGCAAAACCTATAGCTGGAGTTTTAGCTCCACCTAATTCTTCTGCTAAGCCATCATATCTTCCGCCACCAAGTACAGTTAAACCATCTATTCTAGATACAAATTCAAATACTGTTTTAGTGTAATAATCTAGACCTCTTACAATATTACTATCTACTTTGTACGTAATACCTAATTCATTTAAAGCATTTTTTACATTTTCAAAATGTGTTTTACATTCTTCGCATAAATAATCTAAAATTCTTGGTGCATTTTGATTTAATCTTTTGCAATTTTCTTCTTTGCAATCTAGTATTCTCATAGTATTTTTTTCAAATCTAGTTTTGCAAGTATCACAGTATTTATCTAAATTAGGTCTAATATATTCTTTTAAAGCTTCTTTGTAGCTTTCCCTACATTTAGGGCATCCTATGCTATTGATATTTAATTCAATATCTTTAATATTTAATTTTTCAAAAAATTTATTGCACATTTGTATTATTTCTACATCTGCCATATATGAATCTGAACCAAATAATTCTACTCCTATTTGATTAAATTCTCTTTGTCTACCCTTTTGTACATTTTCATATCTGTACATAGACATTTTGTACCATAGTTTTATTGGAGATGGTTCACTAGATAGTCCATTTTCAATATATGCTCTAACAACTCCAGCGGTTCCTTCTGGTCTTAGGGCAATTTTTCTTCCACCTTTATCTTCAAAATTGTACATTTCTTTTTGTACTACATCTGTTGTTTCACCTACACCTCTCTGAAATAGGTCTAAGCTTTCAATTACAGGTGTTCTTATTTCTTTATATCCATATTTTTCAAATAATTCTTTTGCTATTCCTTCGATATATTGCCAAGTTTCAACTTCTTCAGGCAATATATCTCTTGTACCTTTTAATTTTTGAATCATACTTACTCCTTTCTTAATTTTTAATCTCTTTATTAAAATTTTTCATACTTATTTTATATTTTATTTTTTAATTATACAATTTTATCAATCATTATTTTATAATTTACAGCTCCTACTTTTCTCATCCATAATTGTAGTTGCAATGCCATGTCCTGGATATACAAATGTTTCATCTGGTAATGTAAATAATCTTTTTAGAGATTTTTTTAGTTCTTTTGTGCTACCTGTCGGAAAATCTGTTCTTCCATATCCCATATACATTAAAGTATCTCCAGTAAATACTATTCCTTCTTCTTTACAATATAAACTTGTTCCATCGTTAGTATGTCCTAGTGTTGATATAACTTCTAATTCTATGCATCCTACATGCAAAATATCTTTATCATCTACTCTTGCATCTACTTTAGTATAAATATCTTTTCCTATCATATTTGAAAGGTTAATTTCGCTATTATTTATATTTTCCTCGCCTAATCTACTAATCAATATTTCTCCACCATATTTTTCTTTAAGCTCTTGTGCTTTTTCTATATGGTCTAAATGTGAATGAGTTAAATATATATACTTTAACTTTGCATTTAGTATTTCTAGCATATCTTCTATTTTATTTATTTCTCCACCTGGATCTATACATATTGTTTCTTTTGTTTCTTCATCTTGCATGATATAACAATTTGTGTAATCATCTATTAAACTTGATTTTACTTCAATTTGCTTTAGTATCATGATTTTTCCTTTCTTTTGTTTTTTATAATATTTTTATCATAGAATTATTTATTTTCTTTCTTGTGTATAACTATCTAACAATTATTTCTTACGTTTTACATCATATACACTGTCTATCTTTCCTAATTCTCTTTGTGCTTTAGTTAAATCTTCAATATTTTTTACTTCTAGAGTTAATTCTACTGTAGCTATTTTTTCTTTACTTGCTTTAGCAGAAATAGCAACTAACCTTGCATTAGTATTACCAATAACTTTTATAACATCTGCTAAAAGTCCTTCTCTATCATTTGCAAAAATAGTTATATCTACATTATAAGCAGATTCTTTCTTTTCGTCCCAATAAACATCTATAATTCTTCCTTCATCTTCTAGTAAATCTTTTACATTCTTGCAATCTTTACGATGAATTGTTACTCCTCTACCTCTTGTAATATACCCTATTATTTCATCACCAGGTACTGGGTTACAACATTTAGAAAGTCTAACTAAACAGTTATCTATACCTTTTACAATAATTCCAGTTTTAGAAGATTTTTGCTTTGGAGTAGATTGGAGTTCAACTATTTTTTCTTCAACATTTTCTTCATTATGGAATTTTCTATATTCTTCTAAAGTTCTTGCTATTATCTTATTTGCAGTAATAGAACCAAATCCAACTGCTGCATACATATCATCTAGAGTTTTAAAAGAATATCTTTGAAGTGCTGGTGTGTAATATTTTTGAACAAATAACTCTTCTTCAGCCATTCCTATTCTTTTTATTTCTTTTTCTATTAAATCTTTGCCTTTTGAAATATTTTGTTGTTTTTCATGTTTCTTAAACCATTGTTGAATTTTAGTTTTAGCAGATGTACTTTGTACAAATTTAAGCCAGTCTCTACTAGGTCCTTTACTGTTATCATTAGTAATAATTTCAACAATATCTCCACTTTTTAACTTAGTAACAATTGGCATCATTTTGCTATTTATTTTGCATCCAACCATTTTATTACCAATTTCAGCATGTATCATATATGCAAAATCTATTGGTGTACTTCCTTTAGGCAGTGTTTTTATTTCTCCTTTTGGAGTAAATACATAAACTTCATCTTCAAAAAGTTCAGTCTTAAGAGTTTTTAAGAACTCTTGTGGATCTTGCATATCTTTTTGCCACTCTAAGCTTTCTCTTAGCCATGCAAGTTTATCTTCTGTAACTATTACATTTGTTTTCTTTCCTTTTAAGAAACTAGACTCTTTATATGCCCAGTGTGCTGCAATACCAAATTCAGCAATTCTATGCATATTATATGTTCTTATCTGTACTTCAAATGGTGTACCATTTGGTCCAATTAAAGTTGTATGAAGTGATTGATACATATTAGGCTTTGGAACTGCGATATAATCTTTAAATCTGCCTGGCATTGGTGTATATAGTTCATGAACTACGCCTAAGGCTGCATAACAGTCTTTTACTGAGTTTACTAATATTCTAAGAGCAAATAAATCATATATTTGATCTAGTGTTTTATTATCTCTTTGCATTTTTCTATAAATAGAATATAAATGTTTAGCTCTTCCTGTAATTTCACCTTCTATATGTTCTTTTTTTAAATTAACTTTTATTTCATCTTTTATTTGGTCAATAAATTTAAGTCTCTCTTCCCTCTTTTTATCTATACCAGAAACAAGTTCTCTAAATTCTTCTGGATATAAATATTTAAAAGCTAAATCTTCAAGTTCCCATTTTAAAGAATATACACCAAGTCTATTAGCAAGAGGTGCATATAACTCCATTGTTTCTTTCGCATTTGCTATTTGCCTATCTCGAGTTAAGAACTTTAAAGTTCTCATATTATGAAGTCTATCTGCTAATTTAATAAGTATTACTCTTATATCTTTTCCCATTGCTAGGAACATTTTTCTGTAATTTTCTACTTGTTGTTCTTCTGCACTAACATAGTTTATTTTTCCAAGTTTAGTAACACCATTTACCATTTCGGCAATCTCTGGACTAAAATCCTTTGAAATATCTTCTATTGTAACATCAGTATCTTCTGCTAAATCATGCATTAAAGCGGCACAAATAGTTGCATCATCTAACCCTAAAGTAGATAATATATATGCTACATTAAGAGGGTGAATAATATATGGTTCTCCTGACTTTCGTTTTTGGTCACCATGATGAGATACAGCATAATTATATGCTTTCATTATTAGTTTTGAATCTGATTTTCTATTATGCTTTTTTAATTCTGTAATAACATCTTTTATTGTAATCTCTTTATTTTCTGACATATACATTCCCCCTTATGTTAAATTTTCATAAAAATCTTATATTTTTCTTTAATAATATATTTTTTAAATACTTGTCCTCATATCTTTTAAAGTAATCTGCACATTTTCTAAGTCTTTAAATCTATTTACACTTATATTTCCAACCACATCAACTTTATCTCCGATTTGGTATTTTTCTGCTAATTCTCCCATACTAAATCCTATTGCATCTATATAATTATTGCCATCTAATAAAACTAATTTCAAATGTTTTCCATCAGCTAAAGTTCTAATAGATATTATTTTTAAATTTTTATATAGAATAACTGGCATATTATTGCTTTCTCCAAATGGCTCTAATAGAGATATTTGATCTATTTGGCTTATATTAATATTTTCTGAATTTATTTCTTCATCTATTAAGAGTTCTGGAACTAAGCTTTCTATATTTTTTGTTTTAGCATATTCTATAATTGCTTTTTTAAAAGGCTCAAAATTTTTAGTTTTTAGGCTTAAACCAATTGCCATACTATGTCCACCACAGGCTGTTAAATAATCTTTGCAATTATATACTGCATCATGAATATCAAAACCTGGTATGCTTCTACCTGACCCTTTAGAATCTTCTCCTTCAAAACAAATTAATATGCTTGGTTTATATGTAAGATCAGTTATTTTTGATGATACAATTCCTATAACACCATGGTGCCAGCCTTCTTTTCCTATAACAATGCAAGGCTCTTCTTTTTCTTTTTCTGTAAGTTCTAAGGCTTCATTATATATTTTCTTTTCAACATCTTGTCTTTGCCTATTATATTCTTCTAATTTACTAGCTAAGTTTCTTGCTTCAATTGGATCATTTGTTAAAAATAGAGCTAATGCATCTTCTTGGTGTCCCATTCTTCCACAAGCATTTATTCTTGGTGAAATACCAAATGAAATAAATGTTGAATCTATTTTTTTGACACCTATCATATCTATTAAAGTTTTAAGACCTATATTTCTTGTAACTTTTGCAAGCATTAACCCTAATTTTGCAATTACTCTGTTTTCATCAATAAGTGGAACTATATCTGAGATTGTTCCAATACAAGCAATATCTATATATTTTAACCACTCATTCTCATTTAAATTTAACTTTATACTTAATGCTTGTATTAATTTAAAAGCAACTCCACATCCAGCAAGGCCATTAAAAGGATATTTATTATCTTTTCTTTTTGCATCTACTACTGCAATTGCTTTAGGTAATTCTTCTGGTACTTCATGATGATCTGTAATTACCACATCTATACCTAATTTTTTAGCAAGTTCTACTTCTTTAACTGCTGTAATTCCACAGTCAACAGTTACCATCAGATTATATCCTTCACTTGCTATTTCTTTAATAGCTTCTTCATTTAAACCATATCCTTCATCTAATCTATTTGGTATATATGTTCCTACATCTATACCTCTATCTTGCATAAACCTTTTTATAATTGTTGTACTCGTTATTCCATCTGCATCATAATCTCCATATACAACTATCTTTTCTTTTTTATCCATAGCTTCTAAAATTCTATCTACTGCTTTTTCCATATCTGGAAGTTCAAATGGATTATGGAAATCTTTTCTAGTAGGATTTAAAAAGACCTTTATTTCTTCATCAGATAAATTTTTTTCAGCTAATTTTTGTGAAACTATATATGTAAGATTGAACTTTTTTGAAATATCTGCAATTCTATCATTATTGTTTTCTTTAAGCTTCCATTTTTTATTCATTTAAATATTCCTCTCTATATACTTCTCCTTTTATAATTATTATAACAGTAGCGCCTTCTCTTGCTACTGTTTTATTTTTATTGTATATATTTTACCTCATTTGTCCATATTTTTCAATAAATAGCAAATAAAAAATTGGTAGAACTATTATTTAGTTCTACCATTGTCAAGAAAGTTTAGGTGGGTTGGTACTCCCACATCTCCTACATCATTGATGGGCTACGGCTACCAGTTCCGTCCTCAGAAACTTTCATTTTTAGTATACAACAAATAAATAAAAAAGTCTACTCATACTCCTTATCTAAACATTCATTTAGATAAATTTTGCTTACTAATTTTAATTCTTTTTTATTATCATCAGATAAATCAAATGAATATATTTTTTTTGCATCTGACAAAATTATATATCTTATTGCTTTTATTGTTGTATCACTTACTTGTACTGCTCCTTTATCTAGTCTGCCACAATCCTCACATTTAAACCCACTATCCTTAAAACTAAAATATCTTATTTTTTCTTTAGTATTACAAGAAGCACATCTATCTATTATTGGTCTAAATCCGATTAAACTAAGAAGTCTAATTTTAAATATTGAATATATAAAATCTAAGTCTTTGTCTGATTCTGATATCATATATACTGTATTTAATGTAAGTTGCAGAATTCTATATGTATTTTGATTTTCATCTGTTACATCATTTACTATTTTGCAAACTCTTGAAGCATAGGTTAGCTTGTCTATATCTAGTCTTAAGTTATAAAATATTTCAATTGGTTCACAGGAATTTATATGATAGGAACTTGCTCCTTTATATATTAAAAAGTCTCCAAAGCACAAAAATTGAGTACCTGCCATAAGTGTACTCTTTGCTCTCCTTGCGCCCTTGGCACTGCACCCTATCTTTCCTAAATCTGGAGTAAGTAGGGTGCACATTTTATCATAATCTCCCATATTATTCTGGGCTAATATTAGTCCTTTTGTCTTGATAAGTCCCATTTTTTGCTCTTTCTTTTTGCTTTATTTTATCTTAAATAATTACATGTAGTTTTTATGTCTTTTTTATCAATTATATTAAATTTATTTATAATTTAATATTTTTATCTAAGTCATTATTTGAATTTATTTTTTGAATAACTTCTCTATTTATTGGATTTAATCCGTCTCTTTTGCTTACTTCATTAATAGTTTCATCAACTTTTAGAAGCTCTAATAAAGTATCAATATTTCCAGTAGATTTAAATGTATTCCAAGCAATTTGTTTTAACATAATTAAAGTCCTTTCTGGTTCGGCTAAGCTCTTTGTATTTTTAAGTCTTCGTCATTTCATTAATTTTGTAATATTATTCTACATTGCAGTTTTTTAGTTCTAATCTTCAGCCTTAAATTTCTTTACTATGCTCATATCATTAATCCAGTCTTTCTTTACTTTTACCCAAAGTTTTAGATTAACTTTGGTATCAAGCATTTTTTCTAAGTCTTCACGAGCATATGTACCAATTCTTTTAAGCATTGAACCACCTTTTCCTATTATTATACCCTTATGTGATTCTCTTAAACAAAAAATTGTAGCTTCGACGTCGTAAATTTTTTCCAAATCTTTTGTCTTTCTGCTTTTCATTTTATTTACTTCTACTAATATTCCATGTGGCACTTCATCTTGCAATAGTTTTAATGCTTTTTCTCTTATTGTCTCTTCTGCAATCTGTCTTAAAGTTTGGTCTGTATATTCCTCAGTATCATAATATGCAGGACCTTCATTTAAGTTTCTTTCTATTTCATCTAATATATCTTCTACATTTTTATTTTTTTCAATTGATACTGGTATTATTGCTTTAAAATCATATAAATCTTTGAAATTATTAATAATATTTGCTAATTGTTCTTTGTCTATTAAATCTATTTTGTTTATTATTAAAATAGTTTTTTTATTTGCTTCTTTTATTTTTTCTATTATTTTATTATCTACACTTTTTAAGAATTTATTTTCTTCATTAATATTATCTTCATTTTTATTATTTATATGCTTATATTCACTAGCATCAATAACATATAGTACTATGTCAGCTTCTGGTATTGAAGCAATTGCATTTTCCACCATAACATTTCCAAGTTTTGATTTTGATTTATGAAGTCCTGGTGTATCTAAAAATATTATTTGTGAATTAGGTCTATTTACTATTCCTTTTATTCTTGTTCTAGTTGTTTGTGGTTTATTTGCTATAGCAGATACTTTTTCTCCAACTAATCTATTTATAATACTTGATTTACCAACATTAGTTTTACCTATTACTGCTACAAAACCAGATTTAAATTTTTTCATTTTGCTCCTTCTATCTTTACATTTGCATTAATTGGACAAATTTGTACAAATGTATTTCCATCATTAACATCTATTTCATTGCCATTCTCATCTTTATACACAGTTTGTGAACTTCTTGTTACTTTTTCACAAGTTATCTTTATAGCTTTTCCGTTTGTAATATAATATCCGTCTTTAGTTCCAACAGTATTCATGGTTTGTCTCCCTTTATTTTCACCATCGTTTAATGTTGAATTAGCTATAAATTCTACTATTATATTCTTAGCTGTAACATCTTCACCTGTTGTCCAATCTGTTTGTTTCTTTCCTTTTGAATATCTTGTGTAACGCTTTGTTTCACTATTGTATTTCCATTCAACAGTATTTGATTGTGAATATGGTATTGTAATATCTTCTGCAATTTGTCCTTTATCTAAATTTACTTCATCAGTTACATAATTTAAAACTGAATCTTTAGATGAAGTTGTTCTATATCCTTTTCTATTAGCTATTTCTAATATTTTTTCAGTTGATGTTGCAACATTATGTGGAGATTTTTTATCTTTTACTCTCCAAAATTCTTTTGTAGTTTCAGATATACCATTTATGTTATTAACTCCTAGAGTAGATATATCTGACTGTGCTTGTGGACTCCACCCATAATGAACATATATTGCATCATTTTCTAAGGCATAATCTAAAAAATAATGCCTTGAACTTCTTACAGGTCCTATTTTATCTAAACTTACACCTTTAAATAAAGCCATAAGTCTAGATTCTCCACCTTCTACAATAATTTCATAAACCATATATGCATCATTTAATCCTGCTTGAGGCTGAGCATCTATATTATTATCTATCATAACAGCAATTGGTCTATCGCTACCTTTAAAAATCTGTACTCCTGGCATTTCTGCTACTATTGTACCGGTTTCATTTTTCTCTGAATTTATTACATCTGTTCCTAAGAATTGAGAATTGTCTTGTTGTGATTTAGAATATAATATTGCAGAACAAACTCCTATTGCTATGATACATAAAATTACTACAATTATAACTACTGCTTTTTTCATAAGTTAGTTGTATGAATTATTTAAAAATTTAAATTTTCATACTCTCCTTTCTTATTTATATTCTTATTAGAATTGCATATTATTAATACTCATATTTAAATTCTAAAAATAGTTAGTCCATATACTAGTATTACAATTAATGGTCCCATAAATGCTCCAAATACTACTTCTCCAAAGTGACGTGTGTCATTTAATCTATTACCAGCAACTAAAATAGATAATGCTAAGCTTAAGCAAAAGATAACTGGATCTTGAGTATTAAGCCATATTGCAGTTAATATTGCAAATGCTAAAGCTGTTTGTCCACTTGGTATAAATGTATGTTTCGGATTTTTTTGATTTCTATAAGTTGATGCTGCCTTTACTGCAATTATTCCAATAACTGTCAGGATTATTCCAACAAAAGCTAAATGTGTTGGAGATGCAATCATTTGGCTAAATACACTTTTTCCTAAATGTGCAAGTTCAGTCTCTCTGAAAAATAAAAAATATGCAACTACAATATCATTACAAGCAGCTAATACTACTGCTCCTGCTGCTACATCTTTCGCTATTTTAGCTTTTGGATGATATACATCCACATATAAATCCACAACAGTCTCTATTGCAGTATTAATCATCTCAGCAAATATTACAAAAAATACTGCAAAAGTTAAGCATAGAAATTCAGCAGTTGTAAAATTGTAAAATAGGCTTAGTATCATTACTATTACACCAATTACGAGCTGTTTTTTTATATTACTTTGCGTTGTTGCTGAATATACTATTCCATTTACTGCATTATTACAAGCTTCTATAAAATTATGATTATACAGCCTTTCATCTTTTTTCTTCATACATTATTCTCCCCTTGCAATGTACTTTTATTTTAATTAAATGCTCCATATTTATTTTTATTATTATCCATTTTTTATTCAAAGAAATTTTTAATCACGAGTAATACCTAATTTATTTAGCACTCCATCTTCTTTTTGTCTCATTTCTTTTTTATCATTTTCTTCCATATGATCATAACCCATTAGATGATAAAAGCCGTGAACAACCATATATGCAAGTTCTCTTTCAAAACTATGACCATATTCTATTGCTTGCTCTTTAACTTTAGGTATAGAGATTATTAGGTCTCCTAAAACATCTTCTACATCATAATTATTTTTTATTAATGTTTCTATTTCTTCTTTTTCAAACATAGGAAAAGAAAGCACATCTGTTGCTTTATCTATATTTCTATATTTTTTATTTGCTTCTTTGATAACCTCAGGGACAGTTAAAGTTATACTAATGTATAACTTTAATTTATCTAACCCTTCAGTTTTAAAACATTCATCAACTACTTTGTTAATTAAATCCTCATAATCTTTATTTTGTTCTATTTTCTCATAATGAATATCAGCTAGCTGCTCCATCTTGTATTTCCTTTCTAACTCTTCTTCCCTCTACTAATTCATATTTTCCTGTTTTGCAAGAATTTTTAGCCTTTCTCATATCTCCTAAATTAACAAGTCTATTTCTATAATATTGCAATATTCTAAAATATTTATCATTATATTTTTCTAGTTTTCTCATATCTTCTCTAATGTATAAGATTTGCTTTTTAATATCATAATCTTTTAAGCCTTTTTCTTTTAGAGCTTCTAGTGCTTTACATTTCTCTGCAAATTTAAGATATACATTTTTTTCTTCTGGCTTGTCCCAATAGATTTTAACTGCTAATAATTTATTATTATATTGCTCAAATAATCTAAGTAATAGTTGATATGCATTTTCTCTTTTTCTTGGTATTTTTGTATCTACTATTAGATTTCTTACATCTTTCATAAGTTTTACATAGCATTTTTCTGCTGTAACTAGAGGAATACTATGTACAAATAATTTTCTACTAATGCCAAGTAGAATCATTCTTTTATCTAAAATATCTACTTGGTCTAGTTTTCCAACTTCATAAGTTTCAAATAAACTGCATTGTTTAATAAGCTCTACATCAGTTAGTTTTCTTAAAGGAAGTATATTAGTTATATAATCTTCTAATGTATCAAATAACTTATCATATACTTCATCTTTTTGTGCTTCTGTAAGTTTTTCAGTTAATTTCATAGAATAATGTTTTAATAGACGTTTAATAATTTGTTCCATCTCATACATATATAGTACTTCATATGAATGAGTCAACTTTTGTTTTTTAGTCTCTAAAACATTATTATAATCTAATTCTAATAGATACTTTTGCTTTCTTAATTTGTATTCTAATTCATCAGTATCTTTTAATCTAATTACATTATAATATTTAGATAATGCATCTTTTTCGAAGTCACTTGCAGAGTCAGTTTTAACTCTTTTATATATAGTGTCAATAACTAGTTGATCTATAGCATCTAAGTATAAAGAATATGCTTCTTCGAATTTTCTTTCTAATGCTTCTTTTTTATTTTCATCTTTACACTCGATGCTTTGATTATAACTTTTTAATACTGCTGTTCTTTTAATTCCAATTAATAAATTATTTAAGCCTGTTTTTGTAGGTGTCAATAATTTTGAAAACGTGTTACTTAATTTTGAAAAAAACGTTCTCTTTGTATCATAAACTCTTAAACTTTTTTCTCTTGCTTCCATACATACCCACCTTTCACAATACTATTTTCTCTTTAGTTCCTATTTCTTCTATAACTTGATATGTAACTTCTACATTATAGTATCTTCCCATATCTGTTATAGACACTTCTTTATTAGATATATCACCAGCTATAAGGCTATTTAACTTTTCTTCTGCTCTTTTTTTACCTTCTTCTTTTGCCTGTTCTTCATTATATGTAATTTCTGTATTTGTAGTCTCATAGTTAGTAGTTTTTATTATTTCAATTGGTAAATAAAAATTCGAAAATAGTTTTATTTTTTTACTCGTATACATTGTATCATAATTTTCATATTTTGAAAGGGTTTTATAGAAATTTATTTTAAAATTATTTATTTTAATTGAATATTTATTTTCTAAATTACCTGTTTGTTCTTTTTTCGTCTCTTTTTTGTATATTTTTTCAGCTTCTGTATATGTAACTAAGGCTTTTACCTCTCCCATTGCATTTACATAATTTCTATCTGTATATTTTCCATCCATATATCCTGCAATTAATATATCTCCTTTTTTTACTTCCGTTCCTTCAGTTACCATAAGTGTTCCATTTTGTGCAGTAATTTTTTGCACTATTCCATCTTTACTAGCTACAATATTACAGTAGTCATTTTCATCAACTATTTCAGGTTTGCTATCTGCTTCTACAATCTTTACAATTGCATTAGTACCTTGTAGTTCAATACCTATCCAAGCGATATCATCTCTTTGATATCTTATTTTATTAATTATTTCTTCTGTATTTATTTTAGACTTAAGTTCCCCTATATTTAATCCATCACTATTTAAAGCCTCAATAATTTCATTTGTATCTATTGTATTATTTCCTGTAACTTCAATGTTCCATACAAATTTTGATAAAATATATATTGTTATTATAACTAAGAGAAGTAATATAACAAAAATTTTTCTTTTTTTATATTTTTTCATAACAAATGGTAGCCCATGTTTGCCATTTATCTTAATTCTGCAACCATGTTTTTTTGCAATTTTAACAGCCTCTTTAAACTCAGATGCTCCTATTTTCATATTCATTATGCTTGATTTTGTTCTCTTCATTCTCCAAAAGAAAATACCTCTGCTCATGCATGTATTTATAAATCTTTCTATATAGTATCCTTCTACAGTTACATTTAAATATCCAAATATAAAGTTTAATAATATTTTAAAAAGCATAAGCCTATTCTCCTTTTCTTGTAGTTTTTGCACCCAAGAGGGACGCCCTTTTTTGGGTTTTTTATAAAAAAGCAATTCATCTTTTAACCCAATAAGGAACGTCCCTCTTGGGTTTTAATCATATTTTTCAAAATCAACACTTTCAATATTACCTGTTATTATTAAATCATCTTTTGTCATTTCATTCATTAGTAATTCAAATCCATTTATGTTTATAAGTCCCGAACTCATTTTTATTCTTATAAAAAAATCTTGATATTCAAGTATTGCCTTGTAGTTTTCTATAAGCATTCTATTAAAACCAAGTATTGTTACCTTAGCAATATCTGAAGTTAATTCTTCTGGAATATCAAATAATTTATCAAACTTTCCCAAATTTTCCTTCACTTCCTATCTTAATAATTTTTAGCTTAATATTTTATGTTAACAAATTAAACTTTTTAATTTAAATTATCTATCTAACAAATTCGTCTAAACTTTTAAATTCATAACCTTGATTCTTAATTTCTTTTATAACTTCATCTAATATATTTGCATTATCTTTAGAAGTTGCATGAAGAAGCATTATCTCTCCATTATGTAAGTTGTCATATATTTTCTTTTTTCCATATTCTTCCCTTCCTTGATTATCCTCTTCCCAATCATCATAAGCAAATGACCACATAACAGTTGTATATCCAAGAGTATTTGTATAAGCTATACTTGCTTCACTGTATTCTCCTTTAGGTGGTCTCATATATTTCATTTCATAATTAAATTTTTCATATACCTCCTTATGCATAGTCATTACTTCTTCTTTAATTGTATCATTAGAACAAGTTGGCATACTTTTGTGATTAACTGTATGATTTCCTACTTTCTTAATGTCGAATTTTTAGCGATTGATTAACCGCCTATATCATTTATTTATATGTACTCATTTCATCCTAACATTAGGATATTTTTGAAAAGTAAATTTAATTTTTATATTTTTTTCTTTGTCAAATTCAATTCGTTCAATTAGTTTTTCTAATATCATTTTATTTGGCTTTTCCATTTTTAAGAACTCATTTGCAATTTGTTTTATTTCTTTAAAATTAATTTGGGGAGATTTTTGATTCATTTCTTTTAGTTCTTTCTCTATCTCTTTTATTTCTTTTAGAATTCTATTTCTTTCTTTTTGTTTTTTTTCGTAAATCATTTTAAAATCTTCTATTTGTATAACTTTATTTATTTTATCTTGATAAATTTCTTCAATTGTATTTTCTATATTTTTTAATTTTTGTTTTAATTCTTTTAGCTTTGTTTGCAATAAATTATTTTTGCTTTTAGATTCTTTTTCTGCTTGTTCATATATTTGTTTTATATCTTTTTCTGAAAAATTTATGTTTTGCATTTCTTCCCTGATTTTCTCATTTACCGCTTCTTCTATCAAATTTGCTGAAATTTGTTTGCAATCACATAATCCGCTATAATTATTTCTTTTAGAACAAAT
>CALXWV010000002.1 GCA_944392515.1 uncultured Clostridia bacterium | reverse complement strand
CTTCCATTGATTTTTTTATCAAATTAATCATAAAAAAAAGTATTAACAGACTTAATGCTATTGGAACTATAACATCGTTTACTGTTTTACCAATAGACCAAATATTTATTCCCTGAACATTTGAGAAATTAGTTAGACTTTCTACCGTACCAATTAGATTTCCACTATCTATTTCAATTCCAAAAACTGTGAATTTGAAACTATATAGAAGTCTTATAATTCCATCCAATTATTTCTCCTCCTTCACTTATAATCCGAAAAGATTTTTTGACTGTGCAATAGCGACAAGCATAAATCCTGCCATTAAAGTCATCAATCCTCTTGATTTGCCTTCAGCATCTTCTCTTTGCCATCCTAGAGCAAACATAACTCCACCCACTAAAGCAATTATTCCTCCGGATCTTTGTCAACCAATCACAAGCAAAATTAATAAATGAATCTATTGATTCTGTATTTGATGCTGCAAAAACTCTTGATTCTGCGAGTATTAGAGTTGCTGTTGCTGTTGTTCCAATAACAGTTACCCTTTCTTTTAATTTTTTTACTATTTTTTTAATCTTTTTCATATTTTTTACCTCCAAATTTAAAAGAGATAAATACTCTTTAATTGGCAAAGTAATCCAATTTCAAGATTTATCTCTTTTTGATATTTAATTATTTTTTTATTACTAAATCCTCAAATTGGATTACTCCAGTTCGTCTAAGGTATTTTAAATCATCTTTATCA
Organism: uncultured Clostridia bacterium; assembly: GCA_944392515.1. Lineage (GTDB taxonomy): Bacteria > Bacillota > Clostridia > TANB77 > CAG-508 > CAG-793. The sequence goes on along the minus strand of CALXWV010000002.1, from coordinate 66,181 downwards.
ACCTCTCTTATTTCTAGCTTTTCAATAGGAATTGCAAATGATAACCCAGAATCGCATAACATTCTGTAATCTGCATTTTCTCCATATTGTAATTCTTTTTTATGATTATAGAGTTTTTGAGTATTCTTTTCTCTTGGCTCATATAATTCAGAATAATTAGGATGTTTCTTTAAGTTATAGAGTTTAGAGTAAAATGCTCCTATACCTGCTATAAATAATACACAATTTCCACTTGGCATTTTTGATAACTCATCTGAAGTTGCTAATTCTCTACCAACCACATCCCAGTTAGTTGAGGATGAACCTTGTCTTGAATAAGTCCTTCCAGATGACTTCTTATACCAAGTTTTTTTGCCAAGTAAAGCAACTAGATATTCTAAAGTTTCTTTACTCATGCCTCCAAGAAATAAAGTGCTATCACAGCAGTCTAAAACAGATTCCCAACTGTCTTTATACTTTTGTTTTAATTGTGATAATGATTGTAATCCTACTGTAATTCCAACATTCAAACCTCTTAAATAAGCAAGTTCCTCAACAAATCGTGGTATTTCTCCTAACTGAGACCATTCATCCATATAAATTTCTAGTGGAATTGCTAAACTTCCACCACATAATTTTGCATTTTCATCAATAATCTCAAATATTTGTGTGTAAAAAATACTTGCTAAATAGTTAAAAGTATTATTGCTCGGTTTTGTTATTACAAAATATGCAACTTTACCATTTCCAATATGTTTATTAGATTCACTATTTATCTGTTTTAATAAAGGAGAATTATCATCCATAGGCATTCCTATTCTGTTAAGTTCCATAGTATCTGTGTCGGTCATATTTGCAATTTCCTTAATGTTGAATGAAGCTAATCTTGCAGTTGCAACCATAATAATTGTACTCATCATTTTTGGTGCAGATGCTGCAACTTTAAAATGCTTATACTGTTTTACTCCTATTGCATCTGGCTCTTCTTTTTCCCAAGCATTAAATAATCTATCTAAATTTGAAACTCCTGTAGAATCTGGATTAGACAAACGAATTAAATTTAAAACTGTTGTAAAATTTTGATGTGTCTTATCATAATGCCTTAATGTATAATAGAATAATGCTTGAAGATATATCATTTCTGCTTTTTCCCAAAATGGATCTCCAGAGGTATTTTGTATATTTTCACTTTTGGTGTTTGCCATTATTGTGTTTATTAAACTCATTACATCATCTTCTTGTATTGGATTCTCCTCATCATAATATCCAATGTTATTATGATTTTCCTTAATATACATAAGAGGATTGTAACAATCTGAACAAGACTTATCATCAAGGTTAAGAACTTTTATTGTATATCCTTTTTTCTTTAATGAATACCCACAATCTCGAAGTAATTCTCCGTTTTGGATCAGTTACAATTATTGTGCCATTTGCATTAAGTATATTAGGCTTAAAATAATATCTGGACTTACCACTTCCAGGTCTGCCTATCAAAATAACATGTCTATTCATTTTACTAATTTTCATATTTTTAGAAATTAGTTCTGTTTGAGTTAAAATCATATTATTCTCAAAATTTTTATCTCTTTTGTCTTTTATATCATTTGGCGTTTTCCATTCAGCAGAGCCATAGGTATTTTCTTGTATATTCTTTTTGTTTTGCATTTTATAAGTTTCATATATCATTAAAATAAAAAAAGACACTCCAATAGATATAAGAAAGTTATTTCTTGAAAAATCTATAGGCGTGTTAATTTTATATAATTCATTCAATGCAATAGTAAAATAATCGAAAGACCAATTTCCACCATTGCTAGATACAAGAGTGGTTACTCGTAACATATAATAAAATATAATTACGAAGACTATTACAAATATTACTTTTGAACTTTTCTTATTTCTTTTCACCAGCATATTTTACTCACCTACTTCTTTTCCATCTACTATATTTATTTCTATATTCTTATCTTCTGCTATAGTAGGAGAATTAGAAACTTCTTTTTCAAGATTTTCAAAAATATTATGTTTTTCTAAGTCCTCATTTACTACATTTCTTTTTTTTTCCTTTTCAGCAAGTTCTTTTACATCACTTTTAAAAACAGTCCATATACACTCATTTTCATTTCTTTTCATTATATAATTTTTTCCACTTAAAGTTTCATAAGTTTGTCGTTCTTGTTCTCCAAGTTTTGTCCTAAAAGATATTATTTCATCTTGTGAATTGATATTCCATTGCATATTTTTATTATCAGAACCATAAACACGAATTTGTCCAACATTGTTAAATCCAAGCTCTGAATATCTTTCTAAATGTTTATTTTCAAAATATATATTAGCAATTTTGTTATCTTCATCATCTGTAATAACTTTCATTCCATAAGGAATATCAGCTACTTCCAAGTCATCTTTCATACTAATATAGGCAGAAAAAGGGATAGAATGAATACAATAATCTTGCTTAAATTCATCGACACCAACTTCACCTAACTCATGGAAATTTAAACTTACTGATAAATTTTTTAAATCCTGTGAATTTAAAGTTTGTACTCTGCCTTTTGTTTGTTCCAATGCAACTTGTATATTATCATCAAATAAATCCTTTGAAATTTTAGTTCTATATTCAATTAAATCTGCAATTCTATCTCCCATATAACCCTGTTTTGATTTATTAAAATATATATTATATCTTTTGTTTTGATGTGATTTTACTTGTTCTGCTTGTTTTTTTTCAATTCTTTAAATAATTGAATTTATATGTAATAACTTTGCAATTCTAGGAAATCGCACTTTAAAATCACTTAAACTTTTGATTTTTCTTGCATATCTTGTTATCCTTTTCTGTTGAAATAAAGATTTCTTCTTTCCAAACTCCGTATCTTCAGTTGATAACTTTCTTTCACTTGCAACAACTCTTATCCCATCTTTTTGACATTTTTCCATTATTCTTATTGTTTCATCGTAAGAGAGGTTAGTTATTTTTTCTAATTCTTTTGTAGGACCATCTTTTTGTACAGCTTTTATTCCTTCAACAAAATAGTGATAACTGAATATTGATACTGGTTTTAAAATATATTTAAAAAAATCTCTTATTCCAACTCTTGTAGCTTTTTCTGCACTTTCATAAACTTGCGTAGCATCCGTCTTATTAGTAGCTTGCACTTGGAATCACCTCTTTCTCCATTGAAATTTCATATAAATTAAAATATTTATGATAAAAATTATCTAATGTTAATTTATTCATAAATTTTTTTGTCATTGTACTCTCATCTATTGCATATTCACTCATATTTGCTAATTTAGATTGAGAATTTAATATTTGCAATTTTCCGTCATCAATTTTATATAATTGTTTGGGAATAAATACTTGTATTCCACTATTAATAGGTAAATAAATACCTTTAAATGATTCTTTTTCTTTTCCAGATAATTTAATAAATACAGACATATTATTAATGTTTTTTTCAGATTCAACTTCTGTCTTTTGTATTTCTTCTTGTACTTTTTCCTGTGTTTTTTCTAATTCTTCTTTTGTTTCTTTTATGATATTTTCTGGAGTTAATCCTAAAATGTTTTTATTATTATTAAAAACAAGTAAAGTTTTATATTTATCATTGTTTACAAATTGTCTAGTCATTGCTGATTTCATATTATCAGGATATGCTAAGCCATATCTTACTGCTTCCATAACATTTTCATTTTTAAATCTACTAACTGCCTGTTCTTTTAATGATTCAATATAAGTTTTTGGAAATAATTTCTCAAATTGAGATGTATTATTTGCAATAAATAAATCTTCAAATTCATCAGGATTGTTTTCAATATATTCTTTTATGCTAGTTTCAAAACTGTCTGCATATTGCTTTAAAACAATATCTTTTTGTTCTACAGATAATTTTATATTTACAACTTTACCTTCTTGATCAAAGCTTTTTACATTGTTTAGTAGATTTTCTAGTATGAAAATTTTATCATTCTTAAATTTAATATACTCATCAGAAGCATAGATGTAATCCCTAACATATCTTGAAATATCTATTGTATTTTCTCCATCTTTTAAATATTTTTCATTATTCAATGTATCTTCAATTAATTCTTGACTGATAATACCTGTATCAAGATATTTTTGTAATATTCTATCTTGATGATTGATAGCATATTTTTTTAAATGATCCATAATATAATAATAAAAAAATAAACCTTTATATCTTTCTATTCTAGATTCTTGTTCTACTTTTTTTGGCATAATAATATCTTCAACCTCCTTTAATTTAAAATTTGTTTTATTCAATACATACTCTTTAAAGCGAAGAATATCTTTTGTATCTTTAATTAATCCATCTCTTTGCATTTTTTTATAAATATTATAAATATTATCAACATTTAGTTTTTTATCTTGTAAATACTGATTTTCTAGTAAAAAAATAAAGGCTGATGTTTTTGTTTTATAAACATCTTCCTTTTTTATGTTTGCAACTTGTAAATCTCCAAAATCTTTATATTTACTATTTAATTTTGATATATCTAATACATTTACTTCTAATCCTTCGTTTAATAACTCTGGTATAACTCTAATCATTGCATTCTTACCTGCTTCATCATTATCAAGAGAAAGAGTTATCTCACACTTTAGTTTTTTTAACAATTCTATTTGTTCTTTTGTTAAAGCTGTTCCCATTATTCCTACAGTATTTGCAAATCCCATTGCATTAGCACTTATAACATCCATATATCCTTCAACTACTATCATTTCGTGATCTCTAGCAAAAGATTTTGCTTTATGATAATTAAAAAGTAATTCGCTTTTATTGAATATGGTAGTAGCCATAGTGTTAATATATTTAGGCTTTGCATCTCCTAATACTCTTGCTCCAAAGCCTACAGGATTTCCATATTGGTCGAATATAGGAATCATTATTCTGTTACTAAATATATCAATGTAATCATTATTAGATTCTTTTGTAATACCTACTTCTATCAAATCTTTTAAATTATATTTTGCCAACAAATTATTAGTTATATTATCATAAGTAGGATTAAATCCAATATGGAAATTATTGATTATCTGTGAAGATAGATTTCTTCCTTTTAGATAGTCAATAATTTTTTCACAATCAATGTTTTTAGTTTTTAGATTATTCTCACAAACTGTAATTGCATCTTTTAAAATATTAGATAATGTATTTAGTTTCTTTTGTTCTTCGGTTAGAGGTAGGCTATTATTTTGTGGAATAACAATATTTAAGTGTTGAATGTCAATTGCTTTTTGCATTGCTTCAAGTGTACTTATTGCATTATGATTAATCTCTGTTTCATATTTTTTAATAAAAGATATAGCATTTCCCCCAGAACCACAGGCAAAACATTTTGCAATACCCTTGCTAGTGTTTACCATCATAGAAGGATGCGTATCATTATGAAAAGGACATGTACATTTATTCCTTGTAACTTTTAATCCATAATATTGAAGTATATTAGTTATATTTGAACTAGATAATATTTCATCATAAATACTCATATATCTATTTCTTCCTTTTGTTCTTCTTTTTCATTTTTCAATTCAGATGTTTCTTTTAACATACTCAATACATATTCATCATCAAATTCTCTAATTAAGCTTGGATATTCTAAATATAACTCACCTTTTCCATTTCCATCATAATATTGTTCATCATAATCTTCATAGCTTTCTCCAATTCTGGAATATCTATAAGAATAATCATTTTCACTTAAATAGTCTAATCCCTTCATTATTGCTATAATTTCATCATAATCATCTTCATACCATTTAACATAATTCCATCCAAAATAACATTGATTATTTCCCTCTTTTTTTATATCACATTCTTCTAAAATATTATAATCAATATTACGTTCCTTTAAAAATTTTTGCACAAATTCATTTAATTTTTCGTAACCTTCTTTACTTGTTACAATTCTAACATCTGATCTATAGCCCATTGTAATTCCCCCCATTATCTATTTGTTTTAATAATCTTATTGTTTCTTTATCATTAAATTCACATATCATTGAAGGCATTGGTATATCCTTGTATTCATCTTCCAATAAAGTGTTATCATATAGCTTAATGTAGTTTCTATCTATAATGCACACTCTCTGTGTTATATTCTTATTTATAATAACAGTTAATAAATCTTTAAGAAGTTTAAAATATTTAGGATTATCCCATTTAAAAAAATATATATCGTTTATATATTTACAAGTAATATCGTTTATTATATTTTTTGTTAATTTCTTATTATTATGAGAACGTAAAAAATTCATAATCTCTTCATAGCCTTCTTTGGTAGTTATAATTCTAATTTGTTGTTGCATAAGTTAAATCTCCATTTCCATTAATTTTTTTTATTTCTTCTAGTAGTACATCATTGTTATTACTTATATATAACAAAAAGCAATCTTTTTTCTTTGGATCATATATAGTAAGTATAATTTTTGTATGTTCACTTAATAATTTAATAAAATAAAATAATTCTTTAGTTTTATAACCATTATTAAGCTTAAAATTTATATATTTTATTATATTCAATGATTTTGTATATCTTTGTGCTATTGCATATACATCTCTTGTAATCATTGTATCTTTATTAATTTCTTCAAAGTAGAAATCATCATATAATAAATAGTAAGATCCTTCTTTTGCTTTTTCAGATACTAATATTCTAAAATCTTTAAAATTGTAAATTATATCACTTTCTATCATAATCGCCTCTTTTCTCACAAATGAAAAAAGAGTGGGAGTTTCACCCACTCAAATTATTTTTTATTGTGTTTCTTTTTTAATAGTATAATTCCTCCTACTATTCCTATTAAAGAAATTATTGCTAAGCTTCCTAATAAAATATAGTTAGTTTCATTACCAGTTTGAATTAGTGGTAATAGAGAGTTATAATATTTAAAACTATATATTCCTTCACTTTCTTCTAATGAAACTCCATCAGCAAATACACCTTTATCATTGATTTCTATTTTAACAACTTGATCTGACAATTTATATCCTAAAGGTGCTTTTAATTCCTTAATATAATAAGTGCCATATCTAAGATTTTCAAATAATGCACTTCCATTATCAGTATTAGCTCCAACTTCTTGTATAAGTTTAGTACAAGCTTCATCTTCATATATACCAAATGTAAATTTATTAGATTTAATATGTTCTCCTGTATCTTTATCAACTTTTTCTACTCTAACAGATTTAAGAATTGGCATATCTTTCATTTCTACAATTTGTGTTTCTTTATTAGTAGAAACTGTGAAAGTAATGCTTTCAGCAACTTCGTATCCATAAGGTGATTTTTTTTCAGTTAAAATATATGTTTTTCCTTCTTCAAGTCCAGATACTTTGTGAGGTTCTTTTGTACTTATCCACTCATCTATAACATTACCAGCTTCATCTGTTACTATAAGTTCAGCTCCTTCGACTTCTTCACCATTTATTAAATCAGTTTTAGTAACTTCAAGAACTTTATCTATCATAATAACTTTTTGTGTTTCTTTATCTGCTGTTACAGTAAATTCAATATCAGATGCCTTAACATAACCATTTACACATATTTCTTCATGTAATGTATAAGTTTCTCCTTCGATTAATCCACTTATTTTATGAGGTTCTTTACTAGAAATCCATTTATCTACAATATTTTTTGTTCTATTACTTGTTACAATTATTGTAGCACCTTCTATTTCATTACCATCAATGTCTTGCTTACTCATTTCAACAACTTTATCTACTAAAACAATTTCTTGTGTTTCTTTATCTGTTGTTACAGTAAATTCTACATCAGTTGCAATTACGAAACCATCTGGTGCATAATTTTCATGTAACGTGTAAGTCTTTCCTTCTTCTAATCCTTTTATTTTATGAGGTTCTTTTGTGCTTGTCCAACTATCTACCACTTCTCCTTTTTCATTTGTTACACTCATTTCTGCACCTTCTATTTCGTTTCCTCCAATGTCTTCTTTTGTCATTGTTACCATTTTATCAACTAAAACAATTTCTTGTGTTTCTTTATCTGCTGTAACTGTAAATTCTACATCTGTAGCAATTACAAATCCGTCAGGAGCATATTTTTCATGTAATGTATAAGTTTTACCTTCTTCTAGTCCATTTATTTTATGTGGCTCTTTTGTGCTAGTCCAACTATCAACTACTTCTCCCTTTTCATTTGTTACACTCATTTCAGCACCTTCAATTTCTGTGCCTCCAATATCTTCTTTTGTCATTGTAACTACTTTATCTATCATTGTTACTTTTTGTGTTTCTGCTGTATTTTCTACAGTAAATTTAATATCTGTTGATTTAACAAATCCAAGTGGTGCTAAATCTTCACGAAGTGTATATTCTTTTCCAACAGTTAAGCCTTCAATTGTATGAGCTTTACTTGTCGATGTCCATTGATCAATCACATTCCCCTGTTCATCTAGTACAGATAATTTTGCACCTTCTAATTCTTGTTCACCAGTTATATCTGTTTTGCTAATTTCTATTAATGTTGTGTCATTTTTAACATCTAATTCTTGTTCATAAACTTTTGTTACTGTATCTTTTTGAATAAATCTTACTTCATATTTTGTATCATTTAATACAAGTCCGTTTAGAGTTTCAATTTCTTGTATTTCATATATACCCATTGGAAGTTCATTTATTTCTAGTTTTCCTTCTTTTGTTAAATTATAAGTTCCAACTTCTTGTTCTGCATTATAAATTATGCTTCCATCTATTGGACTAATTACATCTTCTTTAGCAGTCAATTTAAATTTGATACCACTTAAATCACTAATATCAACAAGTGAAGTATCTACATTTTCTCTAATTGCTACTGATTTATCAATTAAAATAGTTCCAGTTGGTTGATCATTTTTTATCTCAACTGTTTTAACATAATCATCTTGTGAATCTTTGTCATAATCTCTAATACCTTCAATTGTAAATTGAATAGGTTCTTCTAGTTGTAGAAATCCTTGTGGTATAAGAATCTCTGTAATTTCGTATTTACCAACATCTAATTTTAAAGGTGTTGTAACAGTTCCTGATTCATCGTTATCATTATTATAACTATTATCTGGAACTACTAAATTATCTGCATTAGTAGTAAAACTATCATATACTGTGCTACCAATTTTTTGTTTTATTACTTCACCTTTTTTGTATAATATATTATTGTTTCCTCTATCATATATGTCCTCTGCTGCTTTTATTTGGAAAGTAGCATTATTTAAAGTTACTGTTTTTCCAGTATCTAAATCTTTCTTTACTAACTTAATGTATGCTTCTAATTGTTCATTATTTATAAAAATATCTTTAACCTTTTGAGCCACTTCTTGCACTTCACTTTCATCTTTTGTTATTGAAAAAGTAAAATCACTTGCTGTTTCAAAATCTTTTGGTGTTTTAGTTTCTTTTCCGATATATTTGCCATAAGGAAGCTTTATATCAGAATAAGCATTACCCTCGCTATCAGTAACTAATGTTTCATAAGTTGGTGCTAATACTTGTGCTTCTGCAACTCTCTTTTCATCCACTTCAACTTTATTACCATATTCATCAACACCATTCCATATTTCTATGTATGAATATCCTTTATCTAGTGCTTCTTGAACATCACTTTGCAATTTAATAGTAAATTCAGCTCCTTCTAATCCTTGAACTACTCCAGATTGTTCATCAATCCCACTCTTAAATATGTGAATTTGCATTTTCTTTACTACTTCATTGCTTGTTACAGTATCCGAAATAATTGGTGTATTTTGATTCTTGTATTCTAAATTTACATCATATTCTTTTGTATCTATTAAGTAGCCTTCTGAACTAACTGTTTCTTTAACAAGATATTTTCCAATTGGCAAATTTTCTACATCTTCTGTTTTTCCTTCATTGTTCATTGTTCTTGTAGCAACTAAATCTCCTTTTTTATAATATTGTTTAGTATGAGCTTTATTCCAAATATCTTCATTTGCATACACTTCATATTTTGCATCAACAAATGTTGCATCTCCTTGTGGTGTCGAACCTGTTTCACTATCTCTTTTTATAATTGTAATCTTTCCTGTAGGCTCGTTGTTAATTATTGCTTGACTAGAAGTTTGATTTGGCTTAACATCTACTTTATATGTTTCAGTATTAAGTATGTAACCTTCTGGTGCTGAATCTTCTTTGATTGTATAAGTTCCTTTTCTTAATTTTTCTAATGTAATTTTCCCATTTTTAACTTCAACTAATTTATTAAAATTATTTGGTCCAGTTACTCTAAATATTGAACCATCAATTAAGTTTTCATCAGTATCTAATTTAGATAATTCAATATTTCCTAACAAGTTAACTTTAACAGAAAAAGCTAAACTTACAGGATCATTATAATGTAATGAATACAATTGGTTTTGTACTCCTTCACGAAAAGTAAAATATATTGATGTATCTTGATCTGCCGTTTCTTCTTTGATCATTCCCCATGATTTCATAGTATTATCTGATAAATTAAGTTGTTCGATTGTGCAATCTTCTGAAACAGATATTGTTAGAGTATTTTCACCTTTTGTATGTTGAAATCTAATTCCATTAGTTGTTTTGTCAATAGAGTTATAACTAGCTAATACACCATTAGTATCAGTTATTACCTTAGTTTCTCCAGCTTCACTTTCAATAGTTGTTGCATCAAAACTAGGTCTTTTTGCCATATTTGCAATCTTTTGGTTAATATCAGCTTTAAAAGCTTCATATCTATTTTGAATTGAAGGATCAATAAATGTAGCTGAACTCTGACCTAGAGTTTCCCAAATATATTGTTGTGTGAAAACATAACTTAGTCTAACTTCATAAGCCCAAGAATCATCTAAAATCCCACCATCAACTACGTAATCACCATTTGCTTGGTACCATCCAAAATAAGCAATTTTACAAGCTTTCTTAATTGTTGGATCTGTTGGAGTATAATACCCTCCATTTTCTATAGCACCAGTTTCAAAATCCACAAAATGTTCTGCACAAAATACTGTAAATTTTTCACCAGTATCTAAATTAATTAATCTTCTGATTAATATTCCCACGCTACCTTTATTATCTGTAGTTTTAAATCCTGAATCATATTGACCTCCAGTAAAGTCTGCATTTCCAGAAACTGCGAAAATTGGTTGAACACTTCCTAATATCGTAAAAATAAGTAATAAAATAGCAATTATTTTTTTATTAAATTTCATTTTTCTACTCATATAAAAAATCTCCTTTTTTTTAATTTTAAAAAATAGAGGTTTAATAAACCTCTAATAGAATATAACTCTCATTCCTAGATAAACTCCTTCTTTATCTTTAATAGGAATACATTCTCCACTCCAGTTATACGATTTCAAATAACTTTGAGCAGCTTGTGATACATTATCCATTGTATATCCATCAGAAAACAAAAAATCTTTATTTTTTGGTTTTTCTGCTTTATTATTATTTGTTTTATCTGTAGTGTCCTTTTTGATATTTTCTTTTTCAATGTTATTTTCTTTTTTCTTCTCATCTGTAATTATTTTTGATTCTTCTTGCGTATTTTCAATTATTACTTCATTATTAACATTTTCTAATGAACTTTTATTGTCTTCTGATTTTGTCTTCTCTTCCTCTTTTGTTGTATTATTAATACTTTGGTCTTTAGTGTTTTCTTCAATAATGTTATATTTAATTTGTTTTTCTACATTATTATCGCTTTTTTCTTTTGGAAGTTGATTAATATTTATATAAAAATAATATAAAGAAATACCACCTATAAATATAAGACTTAGTAAAAAAATTATAATTTTTTTCTTTCTTATGTCATTTTTGTATAATTTTAGTATCTTTTCATCCTGTTCACTCAACATTATTTTTCCCCTCTATAATGTTTACACAATTGTTAAATTTCTCTTCTAGTTTTTTATAACTATTTTTTAAGGTTTTATATCTTTTTATTTCTATATCTATTTCACTTAATCTTTTCTGTACCCCTTGCTGTGAATTAATAAGTTTACTTTTTTCTTTTTCAAGTTTTTCAATTTCTTTATCAATTTTCTTTATCATAAATTCACCTCCATAAAAAAAGAGCCAAGAACAATCTTGACTTCAATATTAATTAAATTTTATCTATAATAATAATTTACAGTCCATTTTCCACAATACATACAATTCCAGATTTCGTAACCATACGGACAATTCTTATAATATGTAGCACTATCTTCTGGATGACTATTCCACCAATTATCCCAGTATTTTACTTTTTCATCATAAGCTGATATAGCTTGGCTTTTTGAATTGAACCACTGATTAGAATTTCCAACGCCAATTGAATGATTACTATTATTAGTGCATCTTTCTACTGATGGTTCTGCAGGTTTAGTTTGCTCCGGCTTTTCTTCTGGCTTTGTTTCTACTGGTTTGTTTTCTGTTGGCTTAGTTTCTGGTGTTTCTATAGGTTTTGATGATGTTGTTGAACTTTCAGAATTATTGTTACTTGGTTTAGAGTTATTATTTTTATTATTTGAATTTTGTAAATTATTACTTTTTGATTCCGTTGCTCTTGGTACTTCTCCTGTTGTTAAACTTTCCTTATTAGAAATAATATTTTCTTTAGTAGTTTCATTAGATGCTTCATTTTGTATTTCATTAACTACATTATAATTTTTTTCTGATTCTAAATCATTTTCTTTAAGATTATTTTGTATTGAATTTTCAGTTTTATTTACTAATTGATTGTTATTTTCATTTGGAATCAAAAAAATTATACCTATTACTCCAATGACAATCAATACAATTACTATTATTATAATTAAAAGGATTTTTTTATTCATAATACAACCCCCCTTAATATAATAATAATCTATTTTGTAAAATTTGTCAGCACTTTTCCACAATTTTAATTAAATAGCATCTAAATAAGCAACAATATAATATCTTTGATCAGTTGGACTTGTTCTTGCATTTATATAAGAACAAGTTGATAGTTTAACTATTTTAGTAATTTCTTTATCAACTTTAATATTAATTCTAGTTGCTTTTTTGTAATAATTTATTTTTTCATCAAAATTTAATTCTTTTATATTATTAGTTTCTGTATTAACACCTATGGAATAAACACTAAATATAGTACATTCATAATTTTTATTTGGAGTATAAATCTTAAATTTTTGATGTGCATGTAAAAAGTCATATTCCATATATTTATCTAAAATTGAAAACATACTACCATTTTTCATATTATGTCCATATAATAATGTTTCTAAATCTTCAAAAGGCTTATAGTTTGTAGTAAATATAGAACCATTACTATTATATTTTTTGTTATATGAATGTTTTAAATAATATAAATTATTATCTCTAAGTATAGGATAATTAATAATCGTATTTGGAATTTCTATCCATGCAATAATATCTTGATTAACAGATTTTAAATATTCCCAATCTATACTTTTTTCTTCTGTTTCTTCATTAACCATTATTGTATCTTTTATAAGATTTTCTGTATCTTTATTGTTTTCTTCCATTTCTTGAAAATCATTAAATATAATATAAATGGAAAAAGTAAGAGCAATTATACAAACTAAAATAGAAAAAATAATTATGATTTTAAATTTCATAGTTATTCTCCTTTTCTTGCTTTACTGCTTTTTCCTTAATCATCTTTTCATCATAAGTATCATCTTCTTCAAGCCATATAGCAACAGAATCTTCTATTGCATATCCATCTAAATATCTTTCATAATAATTATCTTCTTCTTCTGTTATATAACCTTCTTGATCTAGTATGTCAAGTTCACTTTTTAAGTCTTTAATTCTCTCTTTTAAATATTCTTCTGCTAATTCCTTGTTTAAAAATGTTGTTACTCTTACTTCGTTTTCGCCTTCATCTAAATACATACTTTTAAAGACTATTCTGTAAATTTTCATAAATTTCTCCTTTCTTTATAATTTGATATAATTTTATTTAGAGCATAAAACCACCCCCTTTAATTTGTTATATTTCAATTTCATCGTTATTAGGCATAAAAAAAGAAGGTCCCTTTACTTCCTTCGTTAATTCATTTTCTATGCTTTTATAAAAATAATTGATAAAATTTTCTATCCTTTTTTCTGTATCTTTATTCTGTAACTCTCTATTCTTGCAATCATTATATATCTGTATTAGTTTATCTCTGCTTATCTTGTTAGTTAAATATAATAATTTATTTTTTACAATTAATGAAATAACATAAGTTATATCTTTAACTCTATCTAAATTTTCCTTAGACATAATTTGTATAATGTCTGTTGGATAAAGCATATCATATTTTTTTAAAGTAATAATTATTTCATTAAAATCTACATCTTTAAATTCATTTGGAATTTCTTTTTCTTTATCTATTATATAATTAAATAATCTATCTATCTTATTATTATTTATATTATTATCTATTATATTATTATATTGTCCTTTTTGGGACATACCCTCTGTCTTATTTATCGCATAGGGGTATGTCCTATTTATCGTATAGGGTGTATCATTAGGATATATCCTTCTCTGGATTATTTCTCCTTTATCATTTTTTATAATATCCAAACATAGAAATCCTAATTCCTTTAAATGTGAAACCCATTTTGATATAGTATGTGGTTGTGCATTTAAAAGTTTTCCTAAATAAGCATTTGAAGCATAACAATATCCCTCTTTGTTAGATAGTACAGTTATAACTGCATATAATAGTTTTTCATTGGCTTTTATCTTTTCATTAAATAATACTGTTGCTGGAATTATTGCATAATATCCAATTTTATTTTCTTCATTCATCCATATTTTCACTTCTCTTTCCTGCTAATATCATTGCATATAAAAAAAGTGAAATATTAGCTCCTATAAATAACCCTAGAAGAAATTGCCACATAACTTTCACCTCCAAAATAGGAGATTATATAAAAATTTATATAATCTCCTATCGCTTTTTAAAATCAATTTTAAGGCTTTTTTTCTTTTTTTGGTAAAATTTTTATCGTTTTAAAATTTTTTAGTTCTTTAAATAGGCTTTTAGATGTTTGATAACAAAATGGTTCAGTCGAATTAGCTCACCTTGAAATGGTAGGAACTATAGTTCATCAATTAACAAAAGGTATAACTGCTGAAGAAGCTGAAAAAGCTGGTCTCGGAGCATATTATACAGATCATGGATTAGATGTATATCCAGTATCTGCTGCAGGCACAACTTTTGATGCAAACGCTTTAGCTTGTAAAGGTGACCCAATTGCAAATTTGCAAGAGGACTTAGCTGCTGAACAAAAAGCTAGAGCCACTTATGAAAAGTTAATAAATCTTTGTAAAGATAACCCTGATGTAATTGACCCTCTTCGTTATTTAAGAGAAAGAGAGGTTGTTCACTTCCAAAGATTTGGTGAAGCTCTTCGTGGTGTTCAAGAAAAACTTTACCAAAAGAGAATGTATACTTTAGGAAATTGCAATTTAAATAAAAATGATAATTGTGAGTGCTAAATAAATTAAAAGGATTAAAATTTAATTAAAAGTAGGATTAAAAGTATATTACACATTTTATTTTTAATATGTTATATCTTATAATCCTACTTTATTACTTTTTGCTACTTATTATTATCAAACAATTCTTTAACATATAATTCATTATTATTTAATTCATTATTTTTCCCTTGTAATAAATTTTCAAAAAACATTACTAGATAATTAAATGTTGGATAAATTCCTTTGGGAATATTTCCATAGTTACTTCTAACTAGTGCATTTCTAAAATAAACACTGTATTCTTTAAACATATCATTATTAACGCTAAATCCCATATTATTAAAATATTTTTCTATAAATACTGCTGTTGTTCTAGTATTACCTTCTCCAAAAGGATGCACTTGCCAAATGCTTGAAGTAAATTTTGCAATATGTTTTATAAAATCATCTTTATTTAATTTAGAATAATCAAATTCTTTTTCTTCTTTAAAATCATAATCAAAATAACCTTCAATGTCTTGATAATTTACATAGTTAACAGTATCTCCATTAAGAATTTCTTCTTTTTTTGTAATATTATAATCTCTATAATTTCCTGCAAAGTTATAAATATCTTTAAAAAGAAATTTATGAATATTCTTTAAAGTAATAGGACTAAATCCAAAACTCTTATCTTCTAGCATCATAGCAATTCTTAAAGATACTAAATCACATTCTTTTTCTTTTTGAATTATTATATCGCTAGAATTTTGACTTTTATAATATGTTTTTAATAAATTTTCTACTTCGTTATACTTTAGTTCTCCATTAATATTTTTCTGAGATAAGTCTAATAAATATTTAGAAGGCTCTAAATTATCAACTTTATTTAATCCAATACCAGTATTCCAATATTCTTGTTTTTTATTAGTATCAGTTATTTCATTTTTAATTATATAATTTTCTTCATCAGACATGTTAAAACCTCCTAAATTTATAAGTGTTATTCTCTCTCATCTTTATCTTCCAATCTTTTTTTAGAATAATTTAATCTACCATTATTATCTATATTTATAGGTGTTTTAGTTTTATTTACAAGATAAATAGGATATCCAAACTTATCATAATTTATTATTTTTTTATCTGTTTGCATATATATCCTTAATTAAATAATCTAAATTTATTATATCATAAATTATCTTAATATCCTATAGTTTTTTTGTAATTTTAATTTTAGTTTTTATTTTTAGTCATATAAAAATAAAAAGCAGGACTAAGAGCATATTCCGCTAATTTTGCAATATCTCTTAGTCCCAACTTGTTCATTTTGAATCAGAAAAACGATTGAAAAAGCTTTCTTAAAAAGCTAGGCTTCTTTTTAGGTTTACTCAGTTCACAATTATAAGGAATTAATTCTTCATATGCAGAAAATACATATCCCTTAATTTCGCCATCCAACTTGCACCGTATATTATACTTATGACACGTTGTTGGTTCACTCCACTTGCCATTAGGTAATAGAACGCTACTGAGTCCTCCATCTTTTACATCTACAATTTTACAGTTATCACACTCCATACAATTGCGTTCTACAGGAGAAGTATTTAAAGCTCTCCGTTTTTTATTCCTAGCAATTTCATTTTTCATATTTGATTCCTCCAAAGAAATGTAATGTAACAATTATAATATAGATTTATGCTGATTTCAAGGCTTTTTTTAATTAAAAATTTATGTTTTTAGCAGATATTAAATTTGATTTTTTCTTCAAAATATGGTATAATATATCTGTGGTGATTTTATATTTTACCGCAAAATTTTAAATAAAAACATAATTATTATTAATATATATGAAAGGAATTATGTTATGAATTTTGAAGAAAAATTTAATTTGGATGTTGAGAATTTAAAAAATGATTTAGCAATTGAAGATATGTATGTTACTGATGAAGATGTAAATATGTTAAAAAAATATTCTTGCAATGAAATAACTTTAAATGAAGCTATTAATAGTATTATTAATGATAATTTAGCTTAAATATTTATACATAATACCATATTTTTAATACTAAGGAGGTTATTATGTTTGAATTATATGAAGCAGTAAATTCAATTTATTGTTATCCAGACAGTAATGTACTTGTAAACAAATTAAATATACATGATAATAAAAAACTAGCAACTGTTGAAAGAAAGCTAGTTTTATTAAAACTTTATACTCTTAGACAAAATAATAGTATTGGCCAATTTGACATTCATCACTTTTTATCAATACACAAATTTTTATTTGAAGATATATATCCTTTTGCTGGTAAAATAAGATCAGAAGATATTGCTAAGGATAGTTTTAGATTTGCAAAATGGGAATATATAGAAGATCAATTAAATGAGCTACTTAATAAGCTATCAAAAGATAATCTAAAAAATTTAAATAAAGAAGATATGTCAAAAAAACTCGCTTATTATATGTCTGAGCTAAATATATTACACCCTTTTAGAGAAGGAAATGGTAGAACAATTAGAGAATTTATAAGAGAACTTGCTTATGTAAACCGGTTATAAC
Organism: uncultured Clostridia bacterium; assembly: GCA_944392515.1. GTDB lineage: Bacteria > Bacillota > Clostridia > TANB77 > CAG-508 > CAG-793. The sequence continues at coordinate 48,189 of CALXWV010000002.1, read as the reverse complement.
TTTGATATAAAAAATGTTAATCCTAAAGAAATGCTATCTGCTTGTATAGAATCTGTAGTAAATACTGAACATTTAGAAAATATAATATTAAAATGCTTAGAAAAGATTTAAAATTCTCTAAGCATTTTTTATATTCTATTTTTTACTTTTAACTTTTTTATTTACTTTCTTATTTTTTATCTGGCCGTTCTTTATAGGTTTAACAGTCTTTTTTTCTTCCTTTTCCTCTGTATTATTTTTCTTTGCGATTCTTTTTCTATGACATCTTTTTTTATAATTTTTACCCATTTTATCTTTTATAAATTTATGAAAATCTTCTTCATAGCCCTTTTTAAAAGAATCCTTTTTCATAACATATCCACTATTTTTTGTAATCAGTATATAATAACAATCTTTTGTCTCATATATAGCTTCTAAGCAGTCATAAGTTCTTTCTGTAGTACCTATTTTATTTTTTATGATGGCTCTTTCATCATTAAAATAATAATAATTAATATATGTAGATATGTCATCATCATATATTTTTTTACTTTCTTTCCTATCATATTTTTGGTATTTAAGAGCATATGCCCATAAATATATTCCTAAAAATATTAAAAGAGCATTAAATATAATATTACAAATAAGCCCAAAGAAGTAATCACTCCCCTCTAGCAAATATTTTATACCTATTATTATTAAAACCAAACCACAAAATAATAATGAAATATAATCAGATCTTCTTATTTTCCTTCTATGAAATTTATAAAAATCATTTATCATTTTCTCATTAAGTTGTGTTTCATTTATAAATGTTGACTCTTCTTTTAATGCTTTTTCTATCCTATCCTCAGATAATTTTACTGGTACATCTGATTTATTTTCTTTTACTTTGTTATTCTTTCTTCTTACTTTTTCCATTATACCCTCGCTTTCGGTTATATTTTTACATATTTTAACATTTTTTTCAACAGTTTTTTCGTCTATTTGTCAAATTTATTCAATTATTAGCTATTTTTTTAACTTTTTTAGGCAAAGAAGTAAATAAAAAGAGCTCCTTTATTAAAATTGACTTTAATAATCAGAGTTCTTTTTATTATATTAGTACTAACTTTATAAAAATATTATTTAGAAAATTAAATTATATTTTCATAATTCCACCAATTACTTGGCTTTCTTTTTCTAATGGAAGTATTTTATTTCCACCAGCTATAACTATTGTATCACCTTTTTCTAGTATTCCTCTATTTTCAAATTCAAGAATACCTTTTTCAACTGTTGTATCAATATCTTTTTGAGCTTCAACATATAATGGATAAGTGTTAGCTGTTAATGCTAATTTATGATATGTTTTTAAGTTATCTGTAATAGCTAAAACTGGGCAAGCTGGTTTTAATCCTGCTAGTATATTAGCTGTATCTCCTGTATGTGTGTAAGCAACTATAGCATTTGTTTCTATATCTTTTGCTGTTACACATGCAGAATATGCTGTGTTAGCCTTTAAGTTATTTTTATCAACTATGCATCCTTTATTATTAAATCTCTTCCAATAGTTAATATGTGATTCTATTGCTCTTGAGATCTTGTTCATTGCTCCAACACATTCAACTGGATATTTACCCATTGCACATTCTCCAGATAGCATAATGCATCCTGTTAAATCATATACAGCATTAGCAACATCTGAAACTTCTGCTCTAGTTGGTCTTGGGTTAGATGTCATTGATTCAAGCATTTGTGTTGCAGTGATTACTGGTTTTCCAACTTCGTTACATCTTTTAATAATGTGTTTTTGAACTATAGGAACTTGTTCCATTGGAATTTCAACACCCATATCGCCACGAGCGACCATTATACCATCAGATAAAGCAAGTATATCTTCAAAATTATCTATACCTTCTTGGCTTTCAATCTTAGATATAATACCTATTTCTTGTCCACCATTATCATCAAGTAATTTTCTTATTTGTTTAACATCATCTGCTCTTCTTACAAATGAAGCAAAAATATAATCAAATCCTGCTTTAACACCTTTTGTTATATCATCTATATCTTTTGCACCTAGTGCTGGTAATTCAACTATAGCATCAGGAATGTTCATTGTTTTTCTTGATCCAAGTCTTCCTGTATTTTGTGCTATACAAACAATATCTTGACCTTTAATTTCTTTTACTTTGAATTCTATTGCACCATCATCAACAAGTATTGTTGAACCTGGTTTAACATCTTTATATAAATCTTTGTAGCTTAATGTTGTTTTTGTATTGTTTCCAATTATATCATCATGAACAAATGTAAATTCTTGTCCTTCAGTAATTGTAACTTTTTCATCTCCTGATTCTAGTTTACCTGTTCTTATTTCTGGTCCTTTTGTATCAAGAGCCATTGCTATAGGAATGTTTAGTTTTTCTCTACATCTTTTAATTGTTGCAATTTTTTCTGCATTTTCTTCATATCCACCATGTGAAAAATTGATTCTGCAAACATTTAAACCTGCATTCATAAGTTTTGTAAGCATTTCTTCGCTTTCACTAGCTGGTCCTATTGTACCAATGATTTTTGTTTTTCTAATTACTTCTTTCATTTTATTACTTCCTTTCATAAATTTATGTAATGTTAATGTTCTGCCAAAGAAGAGACAAAAATTAGCATTATCAATGTTTTCAGGTTTCCCTATTTTTTAGCGTAATTATTATACCACTATTTTAACCTAAGTTCAACCATTTTATTACATTTTTTAAGCATATTTTGTTAATTTTTAAATAATAAATAACTAATATATTAAATTGACTAATTACATTATTTTTGCTAAAATCAAAAACAGTTATTATATAAAATCAATTTAGAAAGGAGTGTATGATTATAATATATATCATACAAGAAAATCATGGAACGTGTTGATAAAATTAATTATTATTTAGATATAGCAGAAACAATTTCTGAAAGAGGAACTTGCCTTAGGAAAAATTTTGGTGCAATTATAGTTAAAAATGATGAAATAATTGCTACTGGCTATACTGGTGCACCAAGAGGAAGAACTAATTGTATTGACTTAGGTTATTGTACTAAGAAAAAGATATTTCCTGATGTTAGGCATAGTGGTTATGATGCTTGTAGAAGTGTGCACGCCGAGCAAAATGCTATGCTAAGTTCATCTAGAAGAGATATGATAGATAGTGATCTATATTTAGTTGGTGTTAGAAAAGATACAGGTAAATATGAAGAAGGAGCATCTCCTTGTCAAATGTGTAGGAAGCTTATAATTAACTCTGGAATAAAACAAGTATATGTTAGAATAGATAAAACAAGTTTTGAAATATTTAAAGTATCCGATTGGATTGAAAATGATGATTTATTAAATGGAAAAATTACATATTAAACTTATTTAATATTTATATCAAAACATTTATTATACTTCTAAACATGTTCTTCTAATAATATTATTTTCATTATTTATAGTAAAAAACAAAGAACTTTAAGGTTTATCCTTAAGGTTCTTTATTTCATTTTATTCAGTTATCCATTTAATTAAATCTAAATTCATTGGATTTAAAATCATTTTATTTTTTGGTATTACTCTAAAAGTATAGCCATAATCTCCACCTGATTTTAATTCAATTTTAGCAGTAAATTTATATTCAAGATTTACTTCATCTTCATCTACTAGTTTCATTGGAATAATGCTTATATCATCTACTACACCCTCAGCGGTAATCTTTCCATAATAAACCTCTGCATCAATATTGTCTATACTAATTAATTCATTAGGAAGTTTAACATAGCAACTTACTTCAATTTTATTTCCTGCATCAACAGTTATATCATCATAATTATTCTTATCCTGTCTTATTTTTATGTCATTCCAGTTACTATATAGTTTATCTTTCCATTCATTATACCTTGTAACTTTTGGTAAATCTGTATAGTATTTCTTATGTAAATTGCATAAAGGTATATAAAATTTAGTAGTATAATCATCTAACATTCTAGATGTGCTAAATCTTCCAGCATTAGATTCAATTGTATTTTTCATTATTCTAACCCATGTATCTGAATAACCTTTTTCATTTTTTTCATAATACATTGGTATTATTTTGTTTTCTAAAGTATCATACATACTTCTACTATCTGCATCATCTTGAGCATCATAACTTTGGTATTTTGCATTAGTTCCAATTGTCCAACCATTTTTTTGATTGTATCCTTCAGCCCACCAACCATCAAGTACGCTAAAGTTTATAACACCATTAATAGCTGCTTTTTGTCCACTAGTTCCTGATGCCTCTAGTGGCCTTCTAGGATTATTAAGCCATACATCAACACCAGATATTAAGTATCTTGACATACCAATGTTATAGTTTTCTAAAATAAATACTTTGCCTTTAAATTGAGGCTTTAAAGATATATCATGTATAAATTTAATTAAATCCTGCCCTTCTTTATCACTTGGATGTGCTTTACCTGCAAAAATTATTTGAACAGGCATATTTTTTTCGTTAAATATCTGTGTTATTCTTTCTAAATCTCTAAATATTAATGTTGCTCTTTTATATGTTGCAAATCTTCTCGCAAATCCTATTGTAAGAATATTAGGATTTAAGTTTCCTACCATTTGTTCTATAGCTTCATAAGAATAGTTGTATCTTCTAAGTCTTTCTATTGTAGAATTTTTAACTATCTTTAATAATTTTTCTTTTCTAGATTGATGTACTTTCCATAATTCTTCATCAGGTATTTTTTCAATACTTTTCCATACCTCATCATCTTGAATATTATCTTGCCAATAAGGTTCTAAATATTTGTTATATAATTCTTTTATTGTTGGTGCAAGCCAAGAACAAGTATGAACACCATTTGTGACATATTCTATAGGTGATTCATTTGATGGAATATCTGGCCACACTTTAGAAAATAATTCTCTAGATACTGCTCCATGTAATTTACTAACACCATTTTTCTTTCCTGCAATTTTTAGTGCTAATATTCCCATATTAAATCCAGATGAATTTATGTCCGCATTTGGTTCCATTCCTAGTCTAAAGAATTCCTCTTTGCTTAAGCCTAATCTATCCCAAAATCCATTAAAATATTTTTCTACTAATGATAGTGGAAATATATCATTTCCTGCTGGAACTGGAGTATGTGTAGTAAATATTGTCATTGATGATACAATATCTTTTGCTATATTAAATGATACTTCCTTATATTTCATCATATTTTTTATAAGCTCTATTGTTAAGAATGATGAATGTCCTTCATTCATATGATATACTGTTGGTTTTAAACCTAGACTATATAATAGGTTAACACCACCCATACCAAGAACTATTTCTTGCATTATTCTCATTTCTTGGTCTCCACCATAAAGTGTAGATGTAACAGTTCTGTATTCTGGTATATTTTCATTTATATCTGAGTCTAATAGATATAAAGTATTACGTCCTACCTTAATTTGCCAAGTTTTTAAATATATTTTTTTCTTAGGGAATTGAATATAAATTAATAAATCCTTTCCCTCATGATCCTTAACTGATGTTACAGGTAAAGTAGAAATATCTATTGCATGATATTCAGTTTCTTGTTGCCCATATCCATTTATTTTTTGATGAAAGTATCCGCTTTTATATAATAGCCCTATTCCTACTAATGGAATTCCCATATCACTACTAGATTTCATATGGTCACCTGAAAGAATTCCAAGTCCTCCTGAATATATAGGAATAGTTTCATCTAATCCATATTCAGCAGAAAAATAAGCTATTAAATCATTTGTATTGTCTGGAAATTTCTTTTTAAACCAAGTTTCTTTACTTCCCATATAATCATCAAAATCTTTAACAACTTTGTCATATTCTTTAAGAAATTCACTATTCTTTGTAGCATCTTCCAACTTTTCTTGTGACACCATTTTTAAGAATTTAACAGGATTTTTACCTACTTTTTCCCATAAATCTATATCTAATATTTTAAATAATTTTAAAAATTCTGTATTCCATGACCACCATAAATTATATGAAATATCATATAATTTTGCTATTCTCTTTGGTAACTGAGGCCTTACTGTTATTTTATTAAATACAAAAGCCATAATATTTCCTCCTTAGTAATTTTTAGCTCTTTAGTTTTTGCCTATGTATATTATCTAATAACAAAAATCATTTGTCAAATAATTTAGCAAATTTTTATTTAATTTTTTATAATTTTTTAATTTAAAAATTATTTCTATTAGTTTTCTTTTCACATTTCATTTTTTATTTTATCCTATATTAATTTTATAAGATTTATATTATCTAATAACTATCTCCTTGAAATCTATTTTGTTCCATCATTATTTTATCTAATCCATTTAATACCCATTTTTTATGACTGTTCCAAGTGGGAGCAACTAGTAAATCTTTTGGTGCATCCCCTGAAATTCTATGAATTATAATATTTTTTCTTAAATGTGTAATAACATATAATAATTTATTTAAGTATTCATCTAAAGTTAATGGTGTATATTTACCATCTCTATACCACTTTTCTAAAACTGTATTTTTTGCAACATATGTTGAATGAATTTTAATTCCTTGTATATTTAAACTATTAATATATTTTACAGTATTTTCTATGTCTTCGTCTGTTTCATTTGGCAAACCTATCATAATATGTACAACCACATCTATTTTATATTTATTTAATAAATTAACAGCTTTCGTAAAGATTTCTAATGGATATCCTCTATTTATTATTTTTGCAGTCTCATCATTACTTGTTTGGAGTCCTAGTTCAACTGTTATAGAATAACTTTTCATATTTTTATCTATGCAATCTTCATTTGCAATAGGATTATTTGTATAGCTCTGTAATAATTTGCATATATCTTCATTAATGCAATCAGGTCTTGTAGCAATATCTATCCCAACAATTCTATCATCTATAAGTGCACTATCATATTTTTCTTTTAAACTTTCTGCACTATCATAAGTATTAGTAAAATTTTGAAAGTAAACTATAAATTTATTTGCTCTTTTACCTTTATAACTTTCTAAATGGTCTTTTACTTGTTCTGGAATTGGTTTTAATTTTAAATGTTCTCCTGAACCTCTTTTGGTGCAAAATATGCACCCCCCATATCCTACTTTTCCATCTCTATTTGGGCAAGTAAATCCTCCATCTATTGGTATTTTTAAAGTTCTTTCTCCAAATTTTTCTTTTAAATATGTATTTAAATGTCTATATCTTTCCATTTTTCACCTTTTAATTTTTTATATTAGTTGTTTGATTAGTTTTCTATCTTCTACATCATTATAATATCAGTCTTATTATAATTTTTTATTATTTATTAGTCAATAATTCAATAAATTTTACAAGCCTTGATATACTTAGTATCTAATATAAAAATTCACTTATTTTATCTTTACTTTGTATAAAATGTTAAAAAAGTGTGGAATTAATTTCCACACCCACAACATCCAAAGTTAGTAAATAATAATAAAAAGACTACTAGGAATAATAATATTTCTGAATTGCTTCCTCCCATTCTAAAAAGTCCACCGCCATTGTTATTACAGCAACAATTTAATCCATCATTCATATACTCCTCGCTTTCCAAGTAAATATAGCAATAAAAATATGTTTTTTATGTAAAATAATATTTTAAATTGCATTTATATATTCACTTAAACATTTTTATAACATATAGTATGTTTTTTATTAAATTTGTGTTACAATATTTAAGGAGATTTTAAATTTTTTATAAGTTTTCAAATCTCATAACAAGGTTTATAGGTACCTAACTAAAAACCTAAATACAAATAAAAGGATAAAATTATGGTTGAACTTTTATCTCCAGTAGGAGATTTTGAATGTCTTAAAGCAGCAGTACAGAATGGAGCAGATAGTGTTTATTTAGGTGGAAGCAGTTTTAATGCAAGATCTTCTGCTACTAATTTTGACAAAGATAGCTTAAAAGAAGCAATTAGATATGCAAAATTGAGAAATGTAAAAATAAACTTTGCTCTAAACACTTTGATTAAAGATGATGAGTTTAAAGATGCTGTAGAACTTGCAAAATATGTATATACTCTAGGTGCAGATGCTATTATTGTACAAGATTTAGGCCTAGCTAGATATATAATTAATAATTTACCTGGAATGGATGTACATGCTAGTACTCAAATGACAATACATAATCTTCAAGGCGTACTTGCTCTTCAAAAATTAGGCTTTAAAAGAGTTGTACTTTCTAGAGAATTAAGCTTATCTGAAATAGAATATATTTGTTCTAACTCTAATGTTGAAATAGAAGTTTTTGCTCACGGTGCACTTTGTATATCTTACTCGGGTCAATGCCTGCTATCTAGTACAATTGGTGCAAGGTCTGGTAACAGAGGAAGATGTGCACAACCTTGTAGGCTTCCCTATGAACTTATAGATGAAAATAATAAATTAATAGATAAAGGCTATTTATTAAGCCCTAGGGATTTATGTTCATTGAAATATATTCCTGATTTAATTAAAGCAGGTGTTACATCATTTAAAATTGAAGGAAGAATGAAAACACCTGAATATGTTGCAGTTGTAACAAGTATATATAGAAAATATATTGATTTAGCCTTAAGTGATATAGAATACAAGATTGATGATAATGATATAAAGAAACTTATGCAAGTATTTAATAGAGGTGGATTTTCTACTGGGAACTTGAGTGATGAAGAAAATTTAAACTATGTTTATAAAGAAAAACCTAACAATATGGGACTATATGTTGGTAACGTTTCAGCTATTAATAAAAATAAAGGACTTATAACTTTTAAAACAACTGAAACCTTAAGTATTGGTGATAGTATTTCTTTAGAAAAAGAAGCTCATAAATATACAGTAACTGAGCTTATGAAAAACAAGCAAAATATTACTAGAGCGCTTGAAGGTGATTTGATTACTATTGGCAGAATGAAAGGTAATATTTCACTTGGTGATAAAATTTATAAATTAAGTAGTAAATCTTTAAGTAAATCTATTGCTGAATATTATAAAGCAGAAAATATAAAAGTTCCCCTATCTTGTAAAATCACAATAAAAAAAGGCCTACCTGTCACTCTCGAAGTAAAATCTTTAGATAATGGTATTTATTCTTCTATGGAAATTTCAAAATCTTCTGATATAATTCCTATTGATGCTATTAGTAATCCAATTTCTAAAGAAAGAATTATAGATCAACTTTCTAAAACTACAGATACTCCTTTTGAATTTACAAAAATAGATGTCGATTTAGATAAAAATACATATCTGCCTAAGATTTCAGCATTAAATTCTTTAAGAAGAGATTGCCTTAAAGAATTAGAAAATTTAGCAATAAATAAGTTTGAAAGGGTATTACCAAATATTAAAGATTTAACTGTTAAATCTTTAAATATTAAACATAATAATATTCCTAAAATCAGCTTATTATTAAATAATTTAGATTTATCTTTTGATTATTCGAAATTACTATATACTGATAAGATATATATTCCATTAAAATTCTTTGCAAAAAAAGAATATAAAAATATTATAAAATATTTATCTAATAGCTCTGATTTATTTGTTTATATGCCTACTATTATAAAAGATAATTATAGAAACATTATATATAATGGTCTAGATAAATATATTAAAGATTTTAATATTAAAGGAATTGTTGCATCAAATTTATCAAGTATAACCTCATTAAATAAATATATAGGAAAGCTTGAATTAATTGGAAACTATACGTTAAATGTATTTAATACTCATACAATAAGAGAACTTTATAATCAAGGGATTAATGTTATTACTATATCACCAGAATTAGATGAAACATCTTTAATAAAATTATGTAATAATTCCTTTACTGATGTAGAGCTTATTGTTTATGGAAAACTTCCTGTAATGAATATGGGATATTGTTTACTAGGTAGTTCAAATAAATGTTATCCAAAGTGTAATATGAGGTGCATTGATAATTTAAAATATTATATCAAAGATAGACTAGGATATAAATTTAGAATTGTTCCAGATAACATTCAAACAATTACTACTATCTATAATAGCAAAATCACTTCTATTCCTTATGAAAATATAAATCCAAGCTCTGTTAGAATCAGCATTTTAGATGAGAATATTGAAGAAATAAATAATGCAATAAAAACAGTAAAAGACCGCAAAATTTTTTCATCAAAAGATTATACTTATGGTAATCTATATAAAAATGTATAAACAAAAATTTCCGCTTTAGGATAATCCTATGGCGGAAATTTTTTATTTATCTAACATCTTTACACTTAAAATTGATGATACTTTTCTTCCTATAAAAGGTATTTTTGAATATCTCTTTTTTATATTTTCAATTCCGACTTTTAGTATTTGAGCTAATATTGTTTCATCTTCTAACCTTTTATTTCTATACTTTACTACTTTTTCAATATCCTCAAGTTGTAAATTAGAATCACAAAAATTAATGATTAAGTTTGCTATCTGTTCAAAATTTGAATTACACACATTTTCTGTTTGTCTTATTAAGTATATTATAAATTGAAAATCTGATTCTTCAAAATCTAAATATTTTATTTTTTCTTCAACATTATTTGTCCATTTGCTTACTTCTATTATATGGCTTAACCTTTTATTATAAGATAATTTTTTTATTTTTAAAAAAACATTATTTTCTAAAATGTTTTCACTATCTTTTTGTGGTACAAAAATATTATCGACATTTACAGTATCTTTTTCATTTATTTCTTGATTACCTTGTGCTTTAGCTACTTGCATTTGTACTTTCTTTACATAGTTTTTTACAAAATATACTTTTGCTAAATCCTGCATTTGCCTTTGAAATTCCTTCATTTCAATATTATTATTAAGTATTCTTTTGTCCAATTCAGTTATTTTCTCTCTTTGAGTTTCAATTCTATTTTCAAGAGATTCTAAACTTTCATCTTTTTTAAACTTAGAAATCAATTCTTTAAATATTTCTAAATAGTTATTAGTTATATTATCAAAATCATTTTGTAAATACTCAATATTCTTTACAATTTTATAATTACTAATAAATCTGTCAAGTACTCTTTCTATATCTAATCTGTAATCTTTAGAAGTTTTTTCTATATGATTCAATAAATTTTCAAAATCTATTACTCTTTGTTCTTCAATATTAAATATTTGTACAGTCTTAACTTTTTCAAATTTATTTTCTAAATTTTCTTCATTTACTTGCTTAATAGGTGTTTCTTCTTGATTACCTTGTTCTTTTATCCTATTAATCTCTAATATAGATTCTTCTTTTAAGGATTCTTCTGGTATTATTTCTTTCTTTTCCTCTATTATAGGTTTTGAAACTATCGCTAGATTCTTTTCATTATTTATTGGTAATAATGAATTATTATTTTTTATTAAAAATACTTGCTCTTTTTCTTCACCTAACTCTTTTTCTATTGGTATTTTTTCTATCTTTTTTATTTTTTCCAAATTTATTGTTTTTTCTTTTGTAATTTCACTATTTTTTTCTATATTAGCTGTTGCTTCAGTTAAATTTGTGTCTAGACCTTTCACATCCGTTTTCATATCTATCTGAGGTTCTGTTATATTTTCATTTGTTGTATCTTCTAACAAATATGCTAATTCCAATAATTCGTCTACATTAAAATAAACATCTGTTATTTTATTAATTTTAAATATTGCTATAAGATAATTATTCTTTTCACTTGGATTTTCTATTATTTTATTGTTTATTATTTCTCTTAATTTTTCTTTTATAGAAACTACTTTATTCCATATTTCTTTTGTCAAATTAGCTTTTTCTAATTCATAATAGTCTATTTTGTTTTTTAATTCAGTTACTACGCTATTTTCGCCATCTTCTTCAAATTGAGATTTTCGACTTTTGGCATTATACATCTCAACAGAAGTTTCGACTACTTTGTAATCCAAACTTCTTATTTTTTTATCATATTCTTCCTTTTCTTTTTTATATCTTTCTAAATCAAATTTATTCATATATTACCTTCATTTGTTCTTTTATTAATATTATGTATCTTAATTAAATCATTAGTATTTTTTATGTAGTTTCTATTTTATTTTGCATCTATTATATAATAATATACATTGTTTTTCAACCAATTTTATATTACATATTTGTTACATTTTTATATAAAAAAGAAACATCAGTTAAATCCAATGTTTCTTCATTAAATATTTATTTTGTTGCTTTAGAAGTTTTTGTCTCTTTTGCTTTTTTTACTTCTTTAGCAGATTTTTCAGCTTTTACTTCAACTTGTGGGTAAACGCTAATTTTCTTTTTATCTCTTCCAAGTCTTTCAACTTTCATTATACCAGTAACTTTTGCATATAAAGTGTCATCGCTTCCGATTCCAACATTAGTGCCTGGATGCATTTTTGTTCCTCTTTGTCTGAATAAAATGTTTCCTGCATTTACTAATTGACCATCAGCTCTCTTTATACCAAGTCTCTTTGACTCACTATCTCTTCCGTTATCGGTACTACCTTGACCTTTATGATGTGCCATGTGTTTTTCACCTACCTTTAATAACTAATATATGGCTTTTGCCACTTAATAATTTGTTTTTTAGTAATAAATATTTTAATAATTTTATTTCAAATTATTCAGCTACTTTGATTGATTTAATTTCAACCTTAGTATATGGTTGTCTATGTCCTTGAGTTCTTCTGTAGTTTTTCTTAGCTTTGTATTTGTAAACTATAATCTTCTTTCCTTTACCATGAGCTACTACAGTTCCTTCAACTTTGCAACCTTTTACATAAGGAGTTCCTACTTTTACATTTTTGTCATCAGATACAAGTATTACATTATCAAATGTAACTTTTTTACCTTCTTCTGTATCTAATTTTTCAAAGTAAACAACATCTCCTTCAGATACTTTGTATTGTTTTCCACAACTTTCTATTATTGCGTACATAGGGCTCTAGTCGCACCTCCTCCGTTCTCATACTCGCTAAGCATAAATGCAAGGTATCTAGCAATATAGCTAGAATTTAGCTACCCGACTTAGGCGGTTTACAGTTATATATTATACTATATTTTTATAAGTCTTGTCAAGATTTTTAGACAAATTCTTCCCACACAATATTGGCTAAATCCAAACCTTTCTTACTAAGTCTAATACTATGTTCATTTACTTCAATTAAGCCTTCTCTAAGAAGTTTTGTAATTTTTTTATTAAATTTATATAGAGGAGAAATTGCAAACTTTTTTATAAATTCATTAATGTCTACTCCCGTTATTTTTCTTAAGCCTAATAACATATATTCTTTCATCATTGCCTCTTTATCTTGTTTTTCTTCTATAATAGAATTTGCTTTAATGTCACCATTTTCAATATTTTGAATATATGTATCTATCTTTTCTATATTGGTATATCTAACTCCATTTTCATAAGAACTAGCAGAAATACCAAATCCTTTATATTCTTTTTGATTCCAGCAATCCAGATTATGTTTTGATCTAAATAAAGGTTTTGCAAAATTAGATATTTCATAATGTAAATACCCATTTTCTTCAAGTTTTCTTTTTGCAAACCAATACATATATCTTTCTATTTCTTCATCTGGTAATTTTAATTCTCCAGAATTTATTTTCTTTTCAATTGGAGTATTAGGTTCTATAATTAGTGAGTAAACTGAAATGTGAGTTAGTCTTAAATTAATTAAAACATTAAGTGTTTCTTCTATATCATAAATGTTTTGAGTAGGAAGTCCAATCATACAATCTGCATTTATATTAGTAAAACCAACTGCTTGTGCTATTCTTACAGTTTCTAAAAAATCTTCAAATTTATGTACTCTTCCAATAAGTTTTAAAAGTTTATCATTTGAACTTTGAAGACCTATGCTTAACCTATTAATACCTGATTTATAATAGCATTCCATTTTCCTTTTATTTACTGTACCAGGATTAACTTCAATTGTTATTTCAGCATCTTTAATAATTTCAAAATTTTGTTTTATTGTATTTATAATTTCTTTTATATACTTTTCTTTTATATATGATGGCGTACCCCCACCTATATATATAGTTTTAACTAGTATGTCTTTATTTACTTTTGCATATTCTTCTATTTCTTTAATTAAAGATTTTATATATGGTTCAATACATTCATCTTTTTTTGCAAATGAATTGAAATCACAATATAAGCATTTGCTTTTGCAAAATGGAATATGTACGTATATACCTATTTCTTTCATTTTATCCTCTTTTATTAATCTTAGATTTTTTCATTCTTTAACTTTTTTATTTAATTATTTTTTCTTTTATTTTTATATTTGACTTTTTCTTATTTCTTCTGCCTTTTTCTGAATTGCTTTCATTCTATGGTTTACTCCTGACTTACTTATTGGATTATCTAACATTTTTCCAAGTTCAGTTAAAGAAGATTCGGGATTATTTAATCTTAAATAAGCCAGTTCTTTTTCGCCTTCACTTAGTTCTTTAAATTTATTACATTTTTTTATAAATTTAATATCTTCTATTTGCTTTACAGAAGTTTTGATTACTTTATTTAAGTTAGCAGTTTCACAGTTTACTATCCTATTTACATTATTTCTAACATCTCTTATAACTCTATTTTCCTCAAATTTAAGCACACTACTATTTGCTCCAATAAAAGCTAAAAATTTTGAAATTTCTTCACCATCTTTTAGGTATATAATATAGTTTTTTGCTCTTTTTAAGACTTTGCTATTTATTTCAAAATGATTAAGAATGTGATTTACTTTAAGTGCATTTTCTTCTGTTTGAAAAACTATTTCTAAATGATATTTACTTTTAGGGTCAGTTATAGAACCAGCACCCATAAAACTACCTCTTACAATTGCTTTTGCTTCTTCTATGTCATTTATTTCTTGATCTATTTCTATTTTCTTTTTAGTAGTAATGCAAAATTTATTTCCTTGCATCTCTATTTTAAAATCATCTAGTCCACTATTACTCAAAAGTTTGCTAAATCTATTTATATTATATTCATTTTCAGTAGTAAACTTATTTGAATTACTAGTTAGTAAATAACCTTGTAATTCAAATTTTACAAGGCTTTTATTAGATAAATTATTTAATTTGCTTAATTCTTCTTTTACTTTTCTTGAGAATGATTCCATATTACCACCCTATCATTATTTGCATAATCTTTAATACATTTTGAGTTTTCAAATAACTCAGCCACTACTTTTCCTTGATCAAAACCTATTTCCATCAATAAAGTACCATGTTCATTTAGATATTTTTTTACTTCTTTAGCAATTATTTTATAAAACTCAAGTCCATCTTTTCCACCATCTAATGCTAATTTTGGTTCTGCTTGTACATTTCTTGAAAGTTTTTCTATCTCATCAGTTTTTATATATGGTGGATTTGTTACAATAATATCAAACTTTTCTTTAATATTTTCAAACATATTTGAATTAATAAAGTTTATTTTAACACAATTTTTTTCTGCATTTATTTTGGCAATGTCTATTGCCTTTTTACTTATGTCTGAAGCATAAACTTTTGCGTTTGGCAAATACTTTTTTAAACTAATTGCAATCGCTCCGCTTCCTGTGCATAAATCAAGAATTTTCACTTCTTTATTACTATACTTATCTAAAATTATTTTTATAGCATTTTCTACAAGTACCTCTGTATCTGGCTGAGGTATTAACACATCTTCATTAACCTCAAAATCTAATCCCAAAAATTCTTGATGATGAGTTATATATTGAAGTGGATATCCGTTTTTTATTTTTTCTAAAGCTCTTAATAATTCTTGCTCATCTTTTTTAGAGATTTCATCATTAATATTTGTAATAAGATATGAATTTTCTTTTTTTAAAATATATCTAATTAATACTTTAGAATCTATACTATCTAAATCTTGTTTTGCTATGTTAAGTGCTTGTTTAATTGTCATTTATGCATCCTTTCATTATATAGTTTTATGTTATATTTAACTTACATATAATTTATTTTTCGCTTTGCATTTTTTGTTAAAAATATTATTCCACTCTAATAAATTTAACTAAATTTGTATTTTCAATATTTTTTATTAATTTTCCATCATAAATACTTGTGCTGCTCATACTGTCTTCTAATGGAATATCAATATATACTGTTGCAACGAATTTCTGATTATAATTGTTAACTATTGTTATTGTAAATGAAATTGTACACTCCATTTGACTAAGTAATATTCCAGCTTTTTTTAGTAAACTTCCATCATAAGTAAGTGGTGTAGATATGTCTGAAATTATAGTATCTTCTTCCATATTGGTATTAACATATTCTAAAGTTATTGGATTTTGACAATTACTATATATAACTGGCTTAGTATAATCAGCATCTCCTGAATTAACAATATTAAATTCTAATGAGTCATTAATCCTATTTTCTTCTATATTAGTTAATTTTGCAAAATCATTTACATTTTTATAATATAAACTTGGAGTTCCTGATTGTAGATTATTAAATTTCACATTACTTATTGTTAATTCTTTAATTGTATTTTCATAATTTACGCCATTTTCTGCTCTATTATTAATATAAATTGCAATATCTGTAAATTGTGATACATTTAAGTCCCATACTGGTTTTGTTGTTTCATTACTTGTGGCATCTGCGCTACTATATAAATATATTCTATCTATGCTAAAAACTGTTTTTGAATTAAGTCTTGCAAGTTCATCTATATAGCTTGAAAATTCACTATTTACCTTATATATCCCTATAATATTTACAATTGTAACAATACACAATATAAGTAAAGCAATAGTTATAATTAATTTTGCTATAAATTTATTTCTTTTTCTTGTTTTTTCATCTATAATTAAAGATTTCTTTTTCATATGTATTTCCTCCAATTATTTTATACCACAACGTATAAATAATTTCAATGCTTTTTAACTATTAGCCTAATATATGAATTTTACTTTTCATTAACTTGTATTTGAAATTTGACTATATATCTATTGCATTTCTTATTTTTATATGATATTCTATATATACAAGTTAATATTGATAAAAAATCCCTGCGTAGTGCGTGTAGACTGGAATTTTAGAACCAACAAATTAGATTAAAGGGAGTCCGCCTTTGAGTGTGGCGTGTATGCTTGCTTTTTAAGTAAGAAACCCATTAGCATTCAACAAGACACCCACCTGTGAAAACAGGCTCTTAAAATTTCTCTCATCTTACGGCTAATGTGGGGCTTTTTTATATTAATTTAATATTATCTTCCTTTTTAGTTTTTTATTTTCTACTTCTCCAACACCTATAAATTTATGGCCATCATATACTCTAACAAGTCCATCTTCTAAATTAGTTAATATTTTTACACCATTAATAAGTTTATTTAATTCATTTTCTTTAAGATGATATTCTTGCTCATCTTTTAATATTTCATTTATTTCAATCACTTTTCCCACATCATCCAAAGTAAAATTACCTACCCTAGTTCTTCTTAAGCTACTCATGTATCCTACTGTACCAAGCTCTTTTGCTATATCTTCACATAATGACCTAATATATGTTCCTTTAGAACAATGTACTTTAAATGTAATATTATTTTTTTCTAGTTTAAGAAGTTCAATAGAAAAAATTGTAACTTCTCTTGGTTTTATTTCTACTTTTTCACCTTTTCTTGCATATTCATAAAGTTTTTTTCCATTTACTTTTATAGCTGAATATATTGGTGGAACTTGACTTATTTTACCTAGAAATTTCTTTAATATATCTTCTACTTTTTCTTTATTTAATTGTGGAACTGCTTCTTTTAAAACAATATCTCCTTCACTATCTCCTGTACTTCTTTTTTCTCCAAGTGTAAGGATTGCTATATATTCTTTATCATGATTCATTAAATAATCTGATAACTTAGTTGCTTCTCCAACAAGAATCGGCAAAACTCCGGTTGCCATTGGATCTAATGTTCCAGTATGTCCTACTTTTTTTATATTATATTCTTTTCTTATTTCTCTTATTTCGTCAAAAGATGTTTTTCCTTTTTCTTTATCTACTACTATTACACCATTCATCTTCTAATCCTTTTTAAAATAAGTTTTGCTGATTCGCAAAACTTATTTATTATTTATTAAAATTTCTTTAAGTTCTTTTTTTAATTCTGGTAAGCTTTCCTTAATAGTTGCCCATAAAGTGGTAATTCTATCTTTACTCTTCATATAATACAACTCCCTCTTTTTCAATATTTTCATAGATTGGGCTGTTTTCCTTAATCTCAGAAAGTTCAATTAAATCTACATTTTTATCTAAATCTTCAGATAATTCTTCTAGAAGACCATAAAAATTTATATTAATTAATTTTCCTTGACTATCTATAACTATATCAATATCACTTTTGGAAGTTTGTAAATTTTTAGCATAAGAACCGAATAATATAGCTTTTTTTACTTCATATTTTTTTAGAGTTTTCTTTGTTTTCTTTTTTATTTCTTCAATAGAATAAACTTTTCCAGACATATTACTACTTTTCCTTTCAAATAGAATTTTAATTTATATATTTAAATTATATCATATTTTTTATTTTAATTGAAGCTTTACTTCTTTAAGTAACTTTTCTTTTATTTGTTCTGGTGTTCCTTGCATTGTTGCTCCTGCAGCATGCACATGTCCACCGCCACCAAACATTAGGCATACATCTGAAACATTTACATAGTCGTTTGATCTCATTGAAACTCTCATTCCTTCATCTATCTCACGTAAGAATATAGATACTTCAACTCCTTCAATATTTCTTCCTTCATTTACTATGCCTTCATTATCTCCATCTTCTGCATTAACATTTTCTTCATCTTCCTTAGTTATGTATGAAAATGCAACTTTTCCATCTTCTAAGAATTCCATTCTTTGAAGAGCTATTTTTCTAAGTTCAAAATTTCCCTTTGTATGTGTTGCAAATACCTTTTTATATATTTTAGAAATATTTACTCCTGTTGAAAGAAGTCTTGCTGCTATTTCAAAAGTTTCTTTTGAAACTGCTGAATATTGGAATCCACCTGTATCTGTTATTATACCTGTCATTAGGCAAGTACCTATTTCAGGTGTTATTTCTATTTTATAATAGTCAAATAAGACGCAAAGTACTTGTGCGCATGCTGGTGATCCTAATTCAACATAATTTAAGTCACCATACATATCATTTGTACTATGATGGTCTATTACTATTCTTTTTTTAGCATCTTCGAAATAATTTGCCCAACCATTTAATAGTTTTATAGTTGCACAATCTAAAGATATTGCTAAATCATATTCATTTTTACTTGCTTCTTTTTTTACTTCATCTGCACAAGGCAAAAAGTTATATATTCTAGGCATTTTAGGTATTACTACATCTACATTTTTTCCTGCCTTTTTTAATGCATTATATACAGCTAAGCTTGAACCTATTGCATCTCCATCAGGATTATTATGTGTTAATATAATAATATCTTTTGCCTTATTTATTTCCTTTAATATTTCATCTAAAGTTGACATATTTATCTCCTTTTTTCCAAGATTAAAAAATTCCCCATTTATTACTTGGTTTCTTCTTTATTTTTTAGTTCTTTAAGTATATTATCTATTCTTTCACCATATTCTGCTGAATCGTCATATTCAAATACTAATTCTGGTGTAATTCTTAAATTTACTGTATGTGCAACTCTACTTCTAATAAAACCTGAACTTTCTTTTAATCCACTCAAAGTTTTACTTAAATTTTTAGGGTTAAGAATACTTACATATACTTTAGCATACTTAAGGTCAGGAGTTACCTTGACCTTAGTTACGCTAATCATACCAGTTACATCTGGATTTTTGAGTTCATAATTTATAACTTGGCTTATTTCTTTTTTTAGTTCTTCATTAACTCTACCAAGTCTATTTGTATTTTTAGCCATTATCTTTTTACCTCTTCTTGAATATATGCTTCAATGATATCTCCTTCTTTTACATCATTGTAATCTTGAATTTGAATACCACATTCAAAGCCTTTAGATACTTCTTTTGCATCATCCTTAAATCTCTTTAAAGATACAAGTTTTCCATCATGTATAACAACGCCTTCTCTTATTACTCTTACTCCAGCATTTCTTTCTAATTTGCCATCTAATACAAAGCATCCAGCAATTGTTCCAACATTAGAAATTCTAAATGTTTGTCTAACTTCTGCATTACCAATATTCTTTTCTACATAAACTGGTGCAAGCATTCCTTTCATTGCATCTTGAACATCATCTAATGCTTGATAAATTACAGAATATTGTTTTATTTCTACTCCTTCTTTTTCTGCTAGTTGTTTAGCAGCTCCAACAGGTCTTACATTAAATGCAATTATGATAGCTTTTGCAGCTTTTGCAAGTTGTACATCTGATTCTGTAACACCACCAGCAATTGAATGAATAACCTTAACTTTAACTTCATCATTAGATAATTTTTCAAGTGATGATTTCATTGCTTCTGCTGTACCTTGTACATCAGTTTTTACAATTATATTAAGTTGTTTTAAATCTTCACTTTCCATTTTTTCAAATAGATTATCTAATGTTACTACATCATTATTTGCAATAGATTTTTCTCTTGAAGCTAGTTTTCTTTGTTCTATTAAGTGTTTAGCAGTTTTTTCATCTTTAACTTCATAGAATATATCTCCAGCTTCTGGTACTTCAGTTAAACCTGTTACTTCAACTGGTGTAGATGGACCTGCCTCTTTTACTTTTTTGCCTTTATCATTCTTCATTGTTCTTATTCTACCAATTGCATTTCCAACTACTATTCTATCTCCAACATTTAAAGTTCCTCTTTGTACAAGCATTGATGCAACTGGTCCTTGAGATTTGTCTAGTCTTGCTTCAATTACTGCACCTTTAGCTTGTTTATTAGGATTTGCTCTTAAATTAAGCATATCTGCTTCTAATAATACCATTTCTAGTAAATTATCTATATTAATATGTTTTAAAGCAGAAATAGGTACATAAATTGTATCTCCACCCCATTCTTCTGGAACTAAATCATATTTCATAAGTTCTTGTTTTACTCTGTCAGGATTTGCACCTGGAAGATCTATTTTATTTATTGCAACTATAATTGGAATATTAGCTGCTTTTGCGTGATTGATAGCTTCAACTGTTTGAGGCATAACTCCATCATCTGCTGCAACAACTAAAATTGCTATATCTGTAATTTGTGCACCTCTTGCACGCATACTTGTAAATGCTTCATGTCCTGGTGTATCTAAGAATGTGATTTCTCTACCATTAATATTTACTTTGTAAGCACCAATATGTTGAGTAATTCCTCCCGCTTCACCTTCTATAACATTAGTTTTTCTAATTGCATCTAAAAGTGATGTTTTACCATGGTCTACGTGACCCATAACAACAACTACTGGTGGACGTGGTAATAAGTCTTCTTCCTTATCTTCTGAATCATCAAATAAAATGTCTTCGTCTTTAATTTCTTCTTTTTTATTTGCAGTAACACCAAATGCGTCTGCTACTAAATATGCAGTATCAAAATCTATTGTTTGATTAATTGTTGCCATTATTCCTAAATCAAATAACTTCTTTATAACTTCTGAACTTGTTTTCTTTAGGTCTTGTGCTAAGTCTTTTACAGTTATATTTTCAGGTATTGTTATTTCTTTTAAATCAAAGATTTTTTGTTTGTTTCTTTCTTCTTCCTTTTTAGGCTTTCTCTTATTTTTCTTGCCTCTTGTTGTTGATAAATCGTAATAATCAAGCATTCCACCTTCACTATCTTCAAACATATTAGATAATCTATCTACTTGTTTTAGATTTCTTAATTTATCTTCATTGAAGTTATCTTCTTCGTCGCCTCTTCTTGATTTTTTTCTTTTATCATCTTGATTATTATATCTATTAGCTTTTTGCTTATCTAATATTCTTGTACTATAGTCTCTTTGATTACTCTTTTCAGGCATTTCAGCTGACATTATATCTTTAATATTTCTGTCAATATTTTTGCTATTCATTGGTCTTCTAAAATTATTTGCCGAATTACTAGTGTTATTATTTTTGAAATTATTATTTCCATTTCTACTATTATTTTTATTAAAGCTATGATTATTATTGTTTTGATGATTATTGTTAAAGTTACGATTATTTCGTCTATCGTTATTGAATCCTGAATTGTTACTAAATCCGTTATTATTGTATCCGCTACTGTTATTATTTCTATTAAAGTTTCTGTTTTGTCTATTAAAGTTATTTCTTTGGTCTTGATAATTATTAGTTTTAGTAGCAGTATTTTCTTTTGGTTTTACATTTTCTTCTTTCGAAGCATTTTGAACTTTATTTTCTACTTCTGCTATTTTTTGTTCTTGATTAATAAGTGTCTTCTCGGCTTTAACTTCTTCTTTAACTACTGTTTCTTCTTGCTTTTTAATTTCTTGTTTTTTCTCTTCTTTTTTAGGTTTGATGCCGAAAAGCTCACTAACCGTCATAGGTTTAGTTGGCTTTTCTCTATAAACTATATTATAGTCTTTATTTCTTTTTTGAGTAAAACCTAAATCCGATGATTTCTTTTTAGCATCTTCTTGTTTTTTCTTCTCTTTTTCCTCTTCCTCATCAGAAACAATAACTTCTCTTCTAATAATAACTTGACCTGTAGTTTTAACTTCAGATTTTTTATCTTCACCTTTAACTTTTTCTCTTATTCTATTAGCATCTTTTTCTTCAATTGCATTTAAGTGACTTGTAACTTTTAGTCCTAACTTATTTGCTATTTCAATTACTTCTTTATTTCCTAGTTTCAATTCTTTTGCTAATTCATGTATTTTTATCTTAGCCAATAAAATCACCCCCTGCAATATTTTTGTTATATTTATTTACGATAATTTTTTTCAACATTACACCTCTTATATTCTCTTAATTAACATTTTATGACTTTTTTATAAAATTATTCCTAAAAGCCTTAATTTAAAGCTATTAGCACATATTATTCTTCTGTTTCAGTATTATTTTCAGTTTCATTCTCGTTTTCTACTGCATTATCTGAATTATCTTCAAATTCTTCTGCACTAGAATTTTCATTTTCCTCTTCTGCCATTTTTTCTTCAATAATCTTTCTAAATTGAGATTCACTCTTTATATCTATTTTCCAATTTGTAAGTTTTGCTGCAAGCTTTGCATTTTGACCGCCCTTACCTATAGCTAAAGATAGTTGATCATCTGGAACTATAACTTGTGCAAATTTTTCATCTTCTTTTATATCTACTGCTAAAACTTTAGCTGGAAGAAGAGCAGCTGAAATATATATTGATGGATCTTCGTTCCATTCTATAACATCTATTTTTTCACCATTTAATTCATTTATAATGTTTTGAATACGAATACCTTTTTGACCAACACATGAACCTACTGGATCAATATTAGGATTTGGTGAATAAACAGCAACTTTGCTACGAGAACCAGCGTCTCTTGAAATACTTTTTATTTCTATTACACCTTCATATATTTCAGGTATTTCTATTTCAAATAACTTTCTAACAAATTCTGTACTTGCTCTAGAAAGAATTATTTGAGTTGAACCTTTTATTCCTTTTTCAACACTGATTATGCAAGTTCTTATTTTATCATTTACATGATATGTTTCAGTAGGTATTTGCTCTTTTCTTGGCATTACACCTTCTATTCTTCCAAGGTCCATTATAACTGCTCCACCATCTGCTTTTTGAACTAAACCAGTTATAATCTCTCCTTTTTTATCTGCAAATTCTTTAAATATAACATCTCTTGAAGCTTCTCTTAATTTTTGAGTTATAACTTGTCTTGCTGTTTGAGCTGCAATTCTACCAAACTCTTTAGGCATAAGCTCAAAATTAACTATATCTCCTACTTTGTAATTAGTATTTATTTTTTGAGCATCGCTTAGACTTATTTCTTTTTTATCATCTGTAACTTCTTCTACCACATCTTTTTGTTGATAAACATGCATTTGTCCATCTTCTTTATCTATTACAACTTTTACGTTTTCATCATTAGAATCAAAATTCTTTTTGTAAGCTATAACTAGAGCTGATTCAATTGATTCCATTAAGAATTCTTTTTTAATACCATTTGTTTTTTCTAATTCATCCATTGCCATTATAAGCTCAGTT
Source organism: uncultured Clostridia bacterium (assembly GCA_944392515.1). GTDB lineage: Bacteria > Bacillota > Clostridia > TANB77 > CAG-508 > CAG-793. The sequence continues at coordinate 24,093 of CALXWV010000002.1, read as the reverse complement.
GTATCAATTCCTTTGTTTACTACCTTTGTAACTTTTTTCTTCATTTTTTAACATTCCTCCCAATTATATATAGTTTTTGCACTTGCAATATTTGATTTATCTATTTTTATATCATCTATAAGTATATCTTTTTCATTAAATTCATTAAGTATACCTGTAAGTATTTTGCTTCCATTTACTGAATTATATAAATGAACTTCTATTTTCTTTCCAATACTTTCTAAAAATTGTTCATCACGCCTTAAGTTTCTCTCTAAGCCCGGTGAAGATATTTCTAGATAATATTGTGCTTTAATATAGTCTTTTTCATCTAGTATATCGTTTATGCTATCATTTACCTTTTCGCAATCATTTAAGTCAATACCACTTTCTTTATCTATAAATATTCTTAGGTAATTATCTTTTCCTTCTTTTTGGTACATTACATCATATACCTTATACCCTAAGTTTTCTATTATAGGTTTAACTAAGTCTTCTATCTTTTTTTCTAGACTTGTCATTGTTCCTCCTTAAATTAAAATATATAAAAATCCCTAATTACGTAATGAAAGAGTGGATTTGTTCCACTCTTTCTTGCTCTCATCTTATGATAAATTAATTATATAGTTTTTTTATGTAAAAGTCAAGTATTTTGCAATAAAAAATTTCCAGATTTTAATAAAAATCAAGTAAATTTTTAAACAAAACAAAATGGTATGCACATATTTGACATACCATTTATATAAAACTATATTTTTTTAATATATTTCTGTAAAAAAAGCCCTACTTAACGTCTAAAGTCGTTAAGTTCTTTCTTTTCAATGTTCAAAGTAAGAGCTCTCCCACTACCTTATTTATAGCCGCTAGTCTTCGGCTTTAGCTCTCAGTACTACAAATATAATGCGACTCGAAAACCGATGTCGTCGCTAGCAACGCTAGGATTGAAGTGGTGACGATTAGATGCTGGATGCTGTGAGCCCGAAGAGTGGTAATTGCCTCCACGACTAACTCGAAGAGCACTAGAGTAGGACTCAGTTGTCCATTCTTCTAAGTTTCCTGCTAAATCATATATATTATTTTTTTCGGTTTGATCGAAATTACCTGTATTAATTAATTCTTCTGTATTTGAAAATGTATCATCCGCATAATTTCCCCAAGTTTTACTATCTACTAATATTTTCAATGGTGTTACTGCTCCTGTTTCTTCTAACCAGGCTAATGTTCTATCCCATGCTGCTCCTGTTGGTAGTGAACTTGTAAAACCTCCATTTGTATACATTGAATTTGCTTTTGATAGTGCTTCCGTTTGAGAAATATAATTCCATAACATTCCATTTGTTAATGTTGTTGAACTTGATGTTCTTGTACTTGTTGAAGCTTTACTTGCTGGTTTTCCATCTAGATAACTTGCCTCATATCTTGCTATATAAAATCCTCCATTTTCATCCACTGATTCTTTATTTTCATCAGTATTTGAAACCCTTCCTTGCTTATATTCTTGATAAATCATATTTTTTATATCTTCCACTTTTGTACCTGCTGGCATACCCATATCTTGCATTAATTGGTCTAAATTTTCATATCCCATTGCTTGTGCTATTTCTTCTGTTAGCATATCTAAATCCCACATTCTTAATGCATATAGACTTGTTACATTTAATTCTTTAGTCTTAGTTTCTTCTCCTGATGTTACTGTTAGCATATATGTTCCATTAATGTTTGGTTCAATATTTTCATTAGAATATGTTGTTCCTAGATTATCTGTATCTGCTAATGTTATATCATCTCCATATGGGTCTTTTAGACTTATACTATCTATTTTTGCTTCTGATGTTACATTTATTTTTATTTTTTGATTCTTATCTACTGGTACCCATACAAATTGATTTCCATCTCCATCTTGTATTACATATCCAGAATTAATTTCTGTTCCATCTACATGTGTAAAGCCACTTGGTTCTGGTGGTGTCGTTACTTTTTCTCCTTCTATTTTAAATGAAACTTTTATTGCTCCTTGATTATCTTCTACACTTCCACCATTTCCATTTAAATATTGATCCATCCAACTAGATAAATCATTCAATGCACTTTGCTCATTTGTTTCTGCATTTCTCCAGGTGTTTGCTGCATCTTGTGCTCTTTGAAATACTCCATTTTGTCCTATTGTAAGGTTTAGTGCTACTCCTGCTAGAATTAGAAGGACAATTATAGTAACGACAAGTGCTATTAAAGTAATACCTTTTACTTGTTTCTTAATTTTTTTAATATTCAAGTATTTTTTGTTTTGATCTTTCATGAATATTCTCCCTTCTTTAGTTTAATAATTTTCTTTTTTAATAAGTTTTTCTTATTATTTGCTTTTATATTTTTTTCTTTTGTTTAATTATGTCTACTTATATAAATAATATTTGTGCATTTGTTTTTATCTTGAATATTAAGTTTTCAATGTACTTATACTATTTATATAAAATAGAATAAATCTTTTATTATTTTATATTTATTTTTTGTTATAGTCAATATTTTAAATATTACATTTTTGTTACAAATGTTACATTTTAAACTTTTTTTGAAATTTGTATTGACTTTTGCTTTAATATATTGTAGAATAAATATTGTCATTGAAATGCAGGTGTAGTTCAATGGTAGAATTCCAGCCTTCCAAGCTGGCTATACGGGTTCGATTCCCGTTACCTGCTCCAAAGGTTTGCACCACTACAAATAAGGAATTATTTCAATTTGGTGTCTAGTAAGAGAAATATTAAAAATGAAAGTTTTTAGTATTTCTCTTTTTTATTGTGTTTTCTTGTTATCTAAATCATAACCGTAAAATTTTGTTGATTTTTATTTTTTACGGTTTTAGCCGTAAAACTTGACAATCTGTTTTTTATATTATATAATACATTTGAGGTGGTTTAATGTTAATAAGAGAAAAATATTTAAATCAATTAATAGATGGAAAAGATTTAAATTTAATAAAAGTAATTACTGGTGTAAGAAGAAGTGGTAAAAGCACTTTATTATTACAATATAAAGATTATTTAGTTTCACAAAATATATCTGAAGAAGACATTATATATATGAATTTTGAGAGTGCCGAATGGTATGATATAAAAGATTATAATGATTTATACAAATATATTAAAGGAAGATCAAATAATAATAGTAATAAAAAATATATTTTGTTAGATGAGGTTCAAAATGTTGATAAGTGGGAAAAAGCCGTTAATTCAATATTAGTGGATATAAATTCTGATATTTATATAACCGGTTCTAATGCATACCTACTATCTAGTGAGCTTACAACTCTACTTGCAGGAAGGGTTCTAACTATAAAAATTTATCCTTTCTCATTTAAAGAATTTTTAAAAGAATATCCTTTTAAAAATAATGAAGATAAATATGAGAAATTTGATAAATATTTAAAATATGGCGGAATGCCTATGATTGTAAACATGAATGATAATGAAAATTTAATTATAAATTATCTAAATGATTTAAAAGAAGTTGTATTAAAGAAAGATGTTATTTGTAGAAATAATATAAAAGATATTGTTTTTCTAGATAACTTAATAAAATACATGTCTTCTGTAATAGGAAATTTAACTACCCCCTATTCTATTGCTGAGTTTATGAAAAAAAATGGTAGTACTATTACAAATGAAACAGTAGATTCATATTTAAAAATGCTTGAAAATGCTTATTTTATATATCGAGTACCTAGATATGAGTTAAAAGGAAAACAATTACTAAAAACTCAAGGTAAATATTACTTTATAGATAATGGCTTAAAAAATATAATTGCTGGATTTAGTTCTTATGATACAGGAAGTAGTTATGAAAATTTAATATACATTGAACTATTACGTAGAGGCTATGAAGTATATGTTGGCCAATACAATGATATTGAAATAGATTTTATTGCAATTAAGCCTAGTGAAAAAATATATTACCAAGTATCTAGAAGCATTTTAGATGAAAAAGTTGAAGAAAGAGAAAAGAAATCATTACTTGCAATAAATGATAATTATAGAAAAGTTATATTAACTATGGATAACGTAAAAAATAAACAAATCGAAGGAATAGATGTAATAAATATTATTGATTTCCTTATGAATTAAAATTAAATCAAATTTTATAGAAAGGATTTAAAAATGAATAGTAAAGATAGAGCATATTTAAGAGGATTAGCAAATACTGTAGAGCCAATTTTGCAAGTTGGTAAATTAGGTATTAATGATAATTTAATAAAACAAGTAGATGATGCATTAGAAGCAAGAGAACTAATTAAACTTACAGTTTTAGAAACTGCACCAAGTGATGCAAAAGATATTGCAATAGAACTTGCAAATAATACCAGTAGCATAGTTGTTCAAGTTATGGGAAGAAAAATTACTTTATATAGAAAAAGAGCTAAAGATTCTAAAATAAATATTAATGTTTAGTTATTAATATTCATTGATATATATTAATTTAATCTTTTAATTTATTTATATAATTTATTAGTAAAGGAAAAATTATGATAGATTTTAATTTGTTAGCAGAAGCCATATTTTCTGTAAAGAATATTACTATATATTTATTAGTAATTAACTTACTAACTTTCTTAATTATGTGGTGGGATAAGCATGAAGCAAAACTTGGTGATTGGAGAGTTAGTGAAAGCTTTTTATTTTTATTAGTTTTACTTGGTGGTGGTATTGGTGGAATAGCAGGTATGTATACCTTTAGACATAAGACTAAAAAGTGGTATTTTAAATATGGCTTTCCAACAATTTTAATAATTGAAATATTTATATTTGTATATTATTTATTTAAATAATATTTTACTTTTATCTAAATAATATTCTTTCATAAATTAATAATTAGAAAATTTTATTAATAAAAATAAATACCTCAAGTTAATCTTAATTAATTCGAGGTATTTTTGTTTGTCTTTCTTATCCATTTTTCTCTAAAAGTTTTTTGTCACTTTCATCTAAATTTTCGAGAGAATATTTAAGTAGAGCAATTACAGTTTTGTTAAAAGATAAGTTTTTGTTGTCTGCTAGTTTTTGTACATCTTCAATCACGTTATCAGGAAGACGTAAAGTTTTACTAATACCGCTATGATTTTCTGGTATTTTTAATTTGTTCATATTTTATATCCCCCTCTCTTATGATGCTATTTTACAAGGAAAAATTATCCATGTATGCACCTATTTAAGAGTGCGATACAAAACAGGGGTTATTATAATTATATATTTATTTTTATTTTTTTACCATATCTAAACATATTATTTTATATATTTCTTTTATATTTCTTTTATATTTCTTTTATATTTATAATAATTGTATAGCATTATTTCAATCTTTAATATTTTTTATTTAATAGAAAGAGCCGTGTGGAACTCCACACGGCCAGTGTTTGCGGTTTAAGTTGTAAAGCAAATTCCTCCCTTTCGGATAAAGAAGTCGTCCAAAATGATATCTGAGATATCGTTCAAGTAGTCCAGAAGCTTAGGCGAATGCCATTCGGTGACAATTTTTTCTTGAAACTCCTCCGAATCCTTACTCTCCTTTACCATCTTTTTCACAAGATAGAAGAAGATAACGCTATCCAAAGATTCTTCGGCTCCTTTGGCAAATGCTTTAACTTCACTGTCAGTGAATCCGAAATCCTTAAGCATTATCATAGGCTCAGTTACTCTTCCGATGAAGGCATCTCTTTCTTGCTTCCAATTGTACCTTTTCTTTACATCTTTAGTTTCAATTCCAAGCCTTTTGCTTGAAGTTTGTACGATATCGTACAACCGCTGATTCAGCATAAATTTACACCTCCAAAATTGTCTAAATGCTATTATACCAGATTGTCCTTATTATGTCAATTTAGAGGTTGTGTTTTTTGTATTTTTAATTTATAATAAATAAAAATTATTTTAAAAGGATGAATTATGAAAACAGTTGTTGTTGAGCCTAAATATTCAGGTAAGAATTTAATTACATGTTTAACTACTATCTTCCCTAATCTAAATGTAAATAGCATTTATAAAGCTTTAAGAAAAAAGGATATAAAGTTAAATGGTAGTAGAATTAATAAAAATGTAATACTTAATACTGGAGATACATTAGATGTATATATTATTGATAGTGAACTTTATGGAGTAAGCATCAATGATATAAAAGTTATATATGAAGATGATAATATTGTAATTTTTAAAAAACCTACTAATTTAGAAGTTGTAGGAGATTTTTCACTTACATCTATTATGAAAAAAAATTTTAATTTCTTAGAGCCTTGCCATAGAATTGACAGAAATACTATTGGTTTAGTTTTATTTGCTAAAAATAAAGAAAGTTTAGATATATTATTAGATAAGTTTAAAAATAAAGAAATTGAAAAACACTATATTTGTCTTTGTTATGGTATTCCATTAAAATCATCAGCTACTCTTCAATCTTATTTATTTAAAGATAGTAAAAAATCTATTGTATATATTTCTGATGAGTTTAAGAAAGGTTATTCGAAAATACTAACTTCATATAAAGTAATAGATGTAAATAAGAATAAAAAGATATCTTTACTAAATGTTACTTTACATACAGGTAAAACTCATCAAATCAGGGCTCATTTAGCTTATATTGGATTACCTATTATAGGGGACGGGAAATATGGTTCTTATGAAATAAATAAAAAATTTGGAGTAAATACTCAATTATTATGTAGTTATAGTATTAAGTTTAATTTTACTAATGATAGCAGTATTCTTAACTATCTAAACAATAAAGAAATTAAACTTTATGAATTGCCATTTACTAAATATTTATAGATTCATTATCTATTTATTATATATTTATAAAATCTTGAAAGGATAATATATGTCAAGTTTTGTTATAAAATTAATTGCAATTATTAGTATGTTTTGTGACCACTCAGGTGATGCAATTATAGGCCAATTTAGTTTTTTAAATGTTATTGGCAGAATTGCTTTTCCTCTATTTTGCTTTCAAATTGTTATAGGATATAAACACACTAAAAATGTAAATAAATATTTATTAAGACTATTTTTATTTGGTCTTATATCCCAGATACCATTTAGTCTATTTACATATTCATATTTAGGTAGAATAGATTTATTAAACGTATTTTTCACATTAGCTCTTGGGCTTTTAGCAATATATATTTTAGATGTATTTCCTAAAAAATATAAATCTTTTGCAATTTTGTTAAGTTTAGTTTTAATGCTTATTGCAGAATTTGCTCAAACTGATTACGGTTGGTTTGGTGTATGTTTAATAATTTGCATTTATTTATTTTATAATGATAAAAGTTTATCTAAAATAAAGAATAATGCATTTTATTCTAATATTACAAATAATTCTAATGAGACTTTGCAATATTCAAATGAGGAAAACAAAAGATTAGAAAACAGTATAACATATTTTAATAATAATATATTGTTCGTAATTGTATTTTTTGCATTGGTGGTTATAAAGTTTAGTAGTTATCTTGCAATTGGTTATTATAACCTAGCCCTATTGCAAATAATAGGAACCTTTTTCCCGGTTATTTTTATGCTTTTATATAATGGTAAAAAAGGTCCTAGTCTAAAATATATATTTTATGCATTTTACCCTATACATTTGCTAATTTTAGTTGCAATTCATTTTTTGATTTATTAATAATATTTTAGCTTTATTTTAAGTTTCAGCAAAAGTATAATTAATTCCATGTGCAATTACTAATTTCATATTATCTACTAAGCTGTCCACCTCTTTTGGTGTGACGGCTAAATTAAATTTTGATGGTTCAAGTACTGCTTTTATTAGTCTATATTTATCTTCTTTGCTAGCTTCTCTTAAATCTTTAAATTCTTCAAATTGTTTAGATATAAGTTCTATACTATCTGCAACTATCGTTGCCGCTTCTACTAGTGTTGGTACACCAATCGCTATAACCGGTATTCCCATAGTATTTTTGCTTATTTCTTTTCTAGTATTTCCTACTCCAGCTCCTGGTGTAATTCCTGTGTCACTAATTTGTATTGTTTTAAATAATCTTGAAATATCTCTAGAAATTAAAGCATCTATTGCAATTATTGCATCTGGTTTTACTTTTTCTACAATTCCTTTTAATATTTCTTGTGTTTCTATTCCTGTTGTTCCTAAAACTCCTGGTGCAATTCCACTTATTTCTTTTGCATTTTCTTTAATTAATTCTGGTGCATATTTCTTTAAATGCCTTGTTATAGATAAATCCTTAATCGTCTTAGGTCCTATTGAATCTGCTGTTGTATCTATATTTCCAAGTCCTACAACTAAAATAGAGTTATATCCTTTTACTAATTCTTTTAATTGTTCTGCTAAAATCTTACTTATGTTTTCTAGTTCTTCTTTTGAAATTACATCAATATTTTGAATTTCTAAAGTAATATATGTTCCTATTTCTTTTCCTATTCTCTTCTTTCCTTTTTCATTTAATACCTTTACTTTAGTTACCTTTAAGCTATTATCTAAATTTACATTTTCAGAAGAAATGCCTTCTATTTCTCCTGCTTTTTTACATTCATTTAATCTCTCGTCAGCTAAATCTGTTCTAAAATCTAACATTTTTTATCCTTTCTAGCTTTAATAAACTTTGCATAACTATAATTAATTTATTTTTTAATATATTTATTAAGTTGCCTACTAAAAAAACTCTAACTTTATTATGCTAAAGTTAGAGTTTTTTATTCATTCTTACTTTCTAAATCTTATATTTCTTATTTTTCTTCCAATAACCAATCTATTACATTTTTATGAATTATACCATCCTGTGAAAAATCAAACTTATCCATTGTTAAAACATATTTAGGATAATTATCTTCTATTTTTTTTAATGCCCCAAATTCTCTTTCTATAACAGATTCGTCCGCTAAAATATATGCTACTTGAATATATAGCTTTTCATTAAATCTTGTTGCTATAAAATCTATTTCTCCATTTTCTAAATTTCCAATTTTAACATCATATCCTCTAGATAATAATTCATTATATACAATGTTTTCTAAATACGCTCCTAGTTGAGGTCTCTTTCCAATATTCATTATTTGACCAAATCCTAGATCAGTTAAATAATATTTATATTTTCCATTTAATATTCTTTTTCCCCTAACATCATATCTTTCAGCTTTATTTATCATCATAGCTTTTGACATATATTCTAAATAATTATATAGAGTTATTTTTGAAACTTCTCTATCATCTTTATTTGCAAAATAATTTGATAAACTTTCTGCTGAGAAATTTTGAGATGGTGTTGTAACTATATATTCAACTATTCTATTAAATAAATCTAAGTCTTTTATATTAAATCGCTCTATAATATCTTTTACTAATATAGAATTATAAATATCTAATAAATATGTTCTTGTCTGAATTTCATCTGTCATCATAAATCTTTGAGGCATTCCTCCCCACATCATATAGTCATTAAATGCTTCTTCTATATCTTTTCCACCAGTTATATTTTTAAGTTCACACACTTCCTTAAATGTGAATGGATAAGTTTTAAAACTTACATATCTTCCAGCTATATGTGTAGCAAGTTCTCCAGATAGTAAATCGCTATTAGAACCTGTAATAAATATCGATACATTTTTTGAAGCTTTAAATGAATTTATTGCTTTTTCCCAGTGTTCTACATTTTGAATTTCATCAAAGAACAAATAATATTTATCTTTGCTTACTATTTTTTCTTTAATATAATTGTGTAAGTCCATATCGTTTTTTATAAAAGCATAATCTTCATATTCAAAGTTAATGTATACTATTTGAGATTCTGGTATTTTTCTTTCTTTTAATTCATCAATTATTTGCAATAATAGAACCGATTTTCCACATCTTCTAACACCCATTATAACCTTTATTAAATCTTGATCATAGAAAGGTCTAATTTTAGATAAATATTTTTCACGAATAATCATTATTTTCTCCTTTTTTATTTTATCCTATTATATCTTAATTATTTTTTATTGTCAACATTTTGTTTAGTTTAGTAAACAAAATATGCAAAATTAGTGATTTTGTTTACTATGAAATCTATATATTTAAGAATAGCAATACTATAAAGCATTATTCTTTTCATTTTAATCCTCAAATTCACCTAAAATAGTGTTAACAAACTTAGTCATAAATCATTATTCCACCATAATCAATAATTTTTAAGTATTTAAAATCTTTAAATTTTAGATTATGCCTTTTTATATGTTCAAGTAAGTTTTTTCTATTTTCTTCACTTAAATATTCTACATCTCCAAATAATACAAAAGTATCATTAATTAAAGCAGTAGCTCCTCCAATAAAACCATGCATTTCAGATAGTAAATGATCTTTATTGATTAATCCTATATTATCTGTCCTAAGTAATGATACATCCATCCCTAAGTTTTTTAATTTTTCATATATTCCTACATCTGATGTAATACATGAATTATCTCCAGTTACTGCTATATTGCATTTAGTATATCCTTGTTTTACAAAAACATTTACTTTATCTTTTATTTTTTCATCAACATACTTACTTCCTATAACATACTTTCCTATTTGACAAACATTATATTTAACATCATCTGGATACTTATATCTTACAGGTTCTTTTCCAATTATAAAGTTTGTTTCAATATATTTTGCATTTGGTGCACAATATATTTTATCATTTATTTTTGCATAAAATATGTCACTATGACCAGATATTTCAGGATAAACATATTTTGAAGGATCTATTAATTTAATATCTAATTTAAGTTCATCAAATAAATATGAAAATTCTTCTTCTCTAATTCTTCCATCTACTAATGCTTTCATGAACAATATTTGCAAAGTACAGTTTCTAGTCCAACATTTATTTCTATTCCTCCAGATTTTGAAGAACTATCTATTTTTATTAATTCTTCAAGTAAACTTCGCAATTCCTCCTTACTAAAATATTTTGCTTGAGTTTGATATTTATTAACTAAAAATGCTTGATTTGGTTTTAGTTTTAAACTTTGTGCTACATTTTTATTTTCTTCTATTGCTAATTTAATAATATATAGTTTTTTAAAATGATTATATAGCATAATTAATATTCTCTGAATAGGTTCTTTTGCATAAATTAAATTATGTAATACATCAATTGCTTCAGCAATCTTTTTTCTTCCAAGATTATCTGTTAAATCAAATATAATGCTTTCAGATTTTTTAACGCATAATGCATCAATATCTTTTTTTGTGATTGTTCCGCCATTTCCTGCATATTCTATAAGTTTTCTAAGTTCATTAATTATATCACTCATATTTGTCCCAATGCATTCTATAAAATAGCTTGCAGTATTTTCTAAAATATTAACATTATATGCTTTTGCGATAGATTTTACTTTTGTAATTAATTGTGGAAGTTTTTGTTCTTTAAATTCTTTTACTTCTCCAATTTTACTAATGGCATTATATAAGCTATTTTTTTCTGGTTCTAATTCTATAAATACAAGCTCTACTCCATCTAAATTAGCAGTTTTTAAATACTCTGCAACTGATTCAGATAAAGTATTTTTCTTTTTGAATAATCCTGTATTTTTAGCAATAATTAGTTTAGAGGGAAATCCAAATGCTGGTGTTTCAATATCTGATATTATATTAGATACATTATTTTCATCTATTTGCACATAATTAATTCCAAGCTGCACTTCTCCAAAAGCTTTCCTTATCTTTTTTAAATATTCATTTCTTAAATATTCATCTTCACCAAATAATAAATAAACCATTTAGTTTTTAATTCCTTTCATAATGTACACTTTAATAAATGTTTTTTAGGTTGCCATACTTAACATACTAACGCCAAGTCAATATGATGTTTTTCTTTTTCAAGCTGGAGCAAGCAGCGACCCGCGCAGAAAATGCAAAAACATTATATTGATTGGCTGAGTTGTGTCATAAAAAATATTTATTAAAGTGCTTTAGAAAATTTGCAAGAATGAGCATAACATATTGCAGCAGCTATAGAGTCTGTTGTATCATCTAACTTTGGTAATTTATCTACTCTTAAAATAGATTTAACCATTTTTTGAACTTGTATTTTATCTGCTCTACCATATCCAGTTACTGCTTGTTTTATTTGAAGAGGTGTATATTCATAAATTGGTACGTTTTTCTTTCTTGCAACTACTAATACTATACCTCTTGCTTGTGCAACATTTATTGCAGTTGTGGTATTTGTGTTAAAAAATAGCTCTTCTATTGACATAACCTCTGGTTTAAATGTGTCTATTATATTAACCAAATCATCATATATCTTTACTAATCTATCAGGAAAAGACTCACCAGCTTTGGTGAGTATTGCCCCTGAATGTACTAATGTAAAATGATTACCAACGTATTCTATTATGCTATACCCAGTTATTGCAAAACCTGGATCTATTCCTAAAATTCTCATTTAATTGCCTCTTTTATTTTTTAGTTTCTTAGCTTAGTTATTTAGAATTAATTAATAAATATCTATTGCAAATCGTTATCTTTTTTGTCTAACATAATTCTAAATATTTCAGCTACGCTCCAGCATTGTGCAAAAGCACCTTTTCCTTTGCTATCATCTACTGAATCATATATCTCACAAATATTTCCTATTGTATTACCTTTTGTAAGTTCATTTGTAAAAGTATTTGCTGTATTTATTCTAAACTGTGTTAATGTATTTAGTAATCTTTGTTTATTTTCTTTATTTTTTTCAGCTCTTATTAAATTCTTAAGAGCATTATAATACTGTCCTAAAAGCCATGGCCAAGTAATACCTTGATGATACTGACTATCTCTTTCTTCTGGAGTTCCTTCATAAACTGCAAAAAATCCTGGTTCGCTATTTGCTAAAGTTTGAAGTCCGTATTTGTTTAAAAGTTTTTGTGTTACAGTTACAAATACCTCTTTTGCCATATCTTTGTCACAGTCAAGTACAGGGTAAGTTAAACTTAATGCAAATATTTGATTTGGTCTTATTTTGTCATCTCCAAGAACATCATATAAGCATTTTTTATATGGATTATAAAATCTCTTTACAAAAGATTTTTGACAGTTTTTAGCAAGCATACCATATTCATAAAATCTTATCATCTTCATATAATGTTTAGATAACTCTTGCATTATACGTAAAGCATTATACCACATTGCATTTATTTCTACTGCTTTGCCATTTCTAGGAGTTACAGGCCTGCCTTCTACTTTTGCATCCATCCAAGTATTTTGTGTATCCATAGTTCCTGATGAAATAAGAAAAGTTTTATCATCAAATCTAATATTGTTATTATCTAGGTTAATTCCATTAATGTAATTATCTAGAATTTTTATCATTGTGCCATATAGATTTTCTTTTACGAAATCATAATTACCAGTATATTTTAAATATTTATGTACTCCTTCAAATAATAGAAGTGAGCTATCCACACTATTATATAGTGCATGTCCATCATATTCATCAAAGCCATTTGGTACTAATCCTTGTTTTACAGCTTTTGCTAAAGTCAATAATATTTCTTCAGCAAGCTTATATTTTTTTGGCATAAGCAATATGCCTTCAAAAGATATTAATGTATCTCTTCCCCAATCCAAAAACCAAGGATATCCAGCAATTAGTGTGTGCAATTTAGTACTTGGCCTATATACTATAAAATTGTCTGAGGAAACCATATATTCATTAACTAAATCAATATATGCTTGTCTTTCTTCTTCTTCCTTTGGTAATTTTGCTTTTTCTATTAATCCTGACTCTTTAATCTGTTCATTTATTCTCTTCTTTTCATTTTCTATGATTTTAGTAGCACTTAGTCTTTGTAATTCTTCTAAGCTATTACCATATTCACCATCAAGAGAACAAAAGAATACTATTTCTTTATCTTCATTTGGCATAATTTCAACTTCAAAAGTTCCAGGTACTGCATGATTTTCTTCTGCATCAAAGCCTCTTAATGCTTCTTTTTGATAAAACATAGAATAAAATATATTATCTATATATTCATTATATTTTGCGCCTTCTACATATAAGTTGATTTTACCTTTTTCTTTTCCAAAATCTAATTGTACTTTGTCTCTGTTTATTTTTTGAGTATATCTAAATTTTAAATCATGAGTTTCTGCATGAAAATCTCTAAAATTAACTATTGGTGTTAGTAATAGTTTAGATTTAGCTTTTTGATTAATTACCCTATATAAAATCACGACTGTATTTTTACCATAAAGCATACAAATTGATTTTTCTATAATTACATTTTTTACTTTATATGTATAAATAGGAATTATTGTTTTTTCAAATTTTTGCATATACTTGTATCCTTCTGTGGTAACTCCGCAAGATGTATTGGTATATAGATTATACTTTTTTCCATTTATCTCAATGCTTTCATCTACTTTAGATAATATTAGTTTTCTAAGTCCCGGTGGATTTGTAGCAGCTATTAATAGTCCATGGTATCTTCTAGTATTTAGCCCCATATCTGTTGATGAAGCATATCCACCTATTCCATTTGTTATTAACCATTCTCTCATTCGTTTTTCCTCCTACTTTTTGTAGTTTCATCTTGCAATTTATATTATTATTACATTTTTTCTATAGCTTTTTAATTTTTATTTCTTATTATTTTGCTTAGTTTATTGTTTTTTCTTGTTATTTATTTTTTTCTTCTCTTTTACGTTTTTCATTTACTTCCATCATTTTTCTTCTTACTTTTATTTTTTTATCTGTTTCTTTAATAGATTCAATTCTATCTTTATATTTTGTGTTGAATTTACTTTTTGATGAACTGTCTCTTCTTTCGAAAGGTTTTCTTCCTGATTTTTGGAATTTTTTGTCTCTTTTTTCTCTTTTTTTAATTTCTCTTTTAGATTCTTTAAGTCTAGAATTTAGTAACATATATTGACTATTATTTTGCATATCTTCAAATTTAAGTTCATCACAAATTAATTGTATAATTGTTGAAGCTATTACATCTGAATCATGTCTTATAGAATCACCCTCTACTTTAGAAAGATTTCTTTGAACTAGCCTTACTCCTAATTCTTTTGCTTTCTGAATATCTGGCATAACAATATCTGAACCTTTTAAATTATATTTTTTAATAAATTCAGGTACTATCTCACCTGTATCATATATACAGTAATCTATAATTCCGCTTCCCACATAATCATTTATTGCTTTTATATGGTCTGATAAAGTATATTCATCAGTTTGTCCAAGTTCAGTCATTATATTACTTACATATATTTTGATTGCACTACTTTCACGTATTGCTTTTGCAATGCCTTTTACTAAAAGGTTTGGTATAACATTTGTATAAAGACTACCAGGTCCAATTACTATTGCATCTGCTTCTTTTATCGCATCTATTACTCCAGGGGCTGGGCTACAATTTGTAGGACTTATAAATATTCTATTTATCTTGCTTGCTGACTCACTAACATACTCTGGTATTTTGTCTCTATTTTCAATAACTGTACCATCATCTAGTTCAGCACATATTTTTATTTCTTCGAGAGTTACAGGAAGAACTTTACCTGTAATATTTAATACTTCTCTTGAGCTTTCTATCGATTTTGTAAAATCTTTGTGGACATTATTCATTGCTAGGAAGTAAATATCTCCAAAACTTAAATTATTAAGTTTTCCTGATGAAAATTTAACATCAAGTAATTTTTCCATCTCTTTTTCATTATATGAAAGAGCTATTAAACTTTCTTTTATATCATTTAATGGTAAAACTTGTAGTGCTTTTCTTGAATCTGTAGGTGTTTTTCCGTAGTCTGAAACGGTAACTACTGCTGTAATATTATCTGTATAATTTTTAAGTCCTCTTAAAACAGTATTAAGTCCGCTTCCTCCTCCAATTACAACTATCTTAGGTCCTTGATTATATATTTTCTTGTTAAATATTAGTTTATTAATATTTTGAGTTTCTTTTCTTGTATCGCTTTCTTCTATTAGTAATTCTAGTGTCCTTTTTTGCATATACACAAAGCCAAGTACAATTGCTGTGAATCCTAATACAAATGATACTACTATTTTAAGTATTTCTGTTATTCCTAAAGTATTAAAATATAATAAATTTGAAATTCCATATCCAACTAATACAACGCCAACTAATATTAAAAGCATCCATCTTTTCATTTTTGCTTTTGAAGTAAACCATTTAAAAAATCCCATAATCTGTTCCTTTCCAGTTAAGTAAATCCTTTATACTTGTATTAAATGCATATTAGATTTGTCTAAAACTAATCCTCACCAATTATTCTTACTTCTTCTTGTATTTCTTTTCCAAACTTCTCATATACTTTTTCTTTTACATAGTTTATTAAATCTATTATATCTTTTGCTGTAGCGCTTCCTTTATTTACAATAAATCCTGCATGTTTTGGAGATACTTCTGCTCCCCCTATACTATACCCTTTTAAACCAGATTCGTCAATAAGTTTTGCAGTAATAAAATCTTCTCCTCTTTTAAAAGTACTACCTGCACTTGGCATATCTAATGGTTGACTTTCTCTTCTCTTTTTACTATATTCTTGCATTTTTTCCTCGATTTGTTCTTTATTACCTATCTGTAATTTTAAAGTAGTTTCTAGTATTATGCAATTTAAAATTTGAAATATGCTTTTTCTATATTCAAATTTATGTTCTTTATTTTCTATTACTTTTATCTCATTTGTATCTAAATCTATGTACTTAGTTTTTAAGACAATATCTTTTATTTCACCACCATAAGCTCCTGCATCCATAACTAATGCTCCTCCTATAGTTCCAGGTACTGCTGCTAAAAATTCAAATCCTGTAAGACTATTATCTAATAATATTTTAGCAAACCTTGCATTTGTCATACCAGATGAAACTGTAACTATTTTACTTTTATTGTTATTTTCCTCATTTTTATCAAAATTGCCTTTATCCAATAATTCATCTGTATCCATGATACTATAATCATTTGCTATGTATTTTATAACTAAGCCTCTAATTCCTCCATCTTTTACAAGCAAGTTCGTACCATTTCCTACTATTGTTATTAGCTTAGATAATTTTTTAGCTATTTCAATTGCTCTAATTAGCTTTTCTTCTGAATCAACTATTGCAAAGATGTCTGCATTTCCTCCAACTCTAAAGCTAGTATGTTTGCTCATTGGTTCATTATATTTAACATTTTCTTTGCCTAATATATTTTCTAGTTCTACCAATTCTGCCTCCTTATATTTATTTTATTCTTTTATTAATATATATTACCATTTATGTCTTTATTCTAAAATTATTATTATATAAAACAAATATATATTTTTTTATGTATAATTTTATTATTCTAAGTTTTTTTACGACATTATTTTATCATTATTATTTAATTTTTACAATATAAAAATATATACAAAAATTAATGCCAACTAAAAATAGTTGGCATTTTTTTCTCTAAAAATATTGTTATTTTACTATTTAATTTATCATGCTAGAACTTTACATATCTGTTTCATCATACTCTATATCATAGTCTGGCTCTACTCTTGGCTTTTGTTTTACTTCCGTTGTAGTTCCAGTAGGTGTAGTAGTTATTTTTACTTCACTATTCTTTCCATCTTTCATAGCTTCTTTTTGTAATTTGTTAAGTTTAATTCCATCCATTGTTTTTCCTAGCATCTCACTTAATTTATCTGCTAAGTCTGGTACTAAATCAAGTAGCTTGTCTAGTGAAGATGAATGTTCTACTGGAAGTAATTTTACACCATTTGCTTGTACTACAATAAATGCTATTGGAGATATACTAACCCCTGCTCCCGATCCTCCTCCGAATGGAAGTCTCTCCTTTGATTGTTCCTGTTCTTTTTTTACTTGGTCTTTTGTCTTTCCATTAAATTCTGTTCCACCCGCTGCAAAACCAAAATTAACTTTAGAGATAGGTATAATTACAACATTATTTGATGTTTGAATTGGATCTCCTACAATAGTATTGACATCTACCATTTCTTTTATACTGCCCATTGCAGTATTCATTAATCCTTCAATAGGATATTCACTCATATTTTTTCCTCCTTCTTTTTACACATTACTTTTATAATATGTAATATTTTACTAGTTATTATGCAACTAAATTGTAAAAAAAATACATTTTCATTTAAATAAATTGGTATTATTTTATAATTATAATTTTTGTATTTTTTTACATCTGCTACATAAGAAAGAGCCATTGTAATAAATATGCTTACAATTGAACTAGCAATCGCAGTAAATGCTGCATCTTCAGTTCCAAGTTCTATTCTTAAATTAGTTTTTTGCAAATTAAATAAAGGTACTATTTTTTTAGATAATTCTTTTGCCTTCTTTTTATCTTCCACTATATCTTTATGTTTTCTAATCTCTTTTTCAATTTGCTTAAGCAGTAATTTCTTTATTTTAATATTATCCAGTTTTATAGATAATGTTGGTATTTTAGAAAATATAAGTAGTTTAATTTTTAATGTAAAATTTAGATAATCTAAAAAATTTAGTTTTAATTTATCATCTTTTTCATATATTAATATATTTAATATTCTTAAAGCTGAATCTATATTTTCTATTCTTATATTTTGTATTATTATTTTTATATTTGCAGTTGAAATTATTGCTATAAATAGTACTAATATTATTAATAGTATAAAAAGAAAAACTATCACAAGAACTCCTCCTTAATAATAGTTTTTCCATTTTTTTACTCTATATACTATTTTTGTTAAAATATTTTTGCTTTATGCACTTTTTTATTTACTTCAATCTCTCCAAATAACTCATCCTGTTTTGTTTCTACTTTACTTCTTCTTGACATTTCTAAAAGTCCTGAAAATGCAGTAACAACTTCTTGTGGCTTACATTTTTTTAATGAGAATAATTTATTAAATGTAAAATGTTTGTTTTTTACTAATGCTCTAAACATTGCCTTTACAGAATCACCAACAGTATAATTTTCAACTATTGCTATTTTTTCAATATTTTTTGCATTATGATTAATTTTATTTGCATTTTTGTCTAAAATACTTTTATATGTATTATATATATCTTTAGATGTAAATTTTATTTCTAAATCTTTTCTTTTAGGCACTTCAATTGCTTCTGGAAGTCTAAATACTCTTGTATTATTTGCACTATACATTTCTCTAAATTTATTAGTTATTTCTTTATATTGTTTATATTCTATAATTCTTCTAATAAGTTCTTCTTCAGATAACATTTCTTCTTCTTCTTCCTGTCTTGGAAGTAATTTTTTAGATTTAATATATAGAAGATTAGATGCCATTATTAGAAATTCACTTGTAACTTCTAAGTTCATATGTTCTGCCATATTAATATATTCGATATATTGGTCTGTTATTTCACTTATAGATATATCATATATGTCCATTTTATTTTCATCTATTAAATGGCATAACAAATCAAGTGGACCCTCAAAGTTTTCCAATTTAATCTTATATTTATTTATTTCTAGTGTAAATACATTATGCATTATATATTCCTTTCATTATGTTTTAATAAATTTCATTTTAGCTAATTATATAAACATTAATTAATTGCTTCATCAATACTATCTAGAGCAAATCCTTTTTTCATCAAATAATTTTTTATTTCTTCTTTTTCTAAATTAGACTTTTTAATTGCAATATTTTTAGCAGATTTTAATTCATAATCTACTAAAGTTTCCTTATTATTAGATATATAATCATCTATTAAATTTCTATTAATACCTTTTGTCATAAGTTTATATTTAATTTCTTTAATAGATAAATTCTTAAGAGCCATAAACTCATTTATAGCTCTTACAATATATTTATTATCATCTATATATCCATTTTCTTTAAGTTCTTCAATTGCATCATCTAATAATTCTTGATTAATTACTTTATTAAACTTAAGTCTAACTTCATTTTCAGTTCTTTTTTTATAAAATATATATTTTAGTATTTTATTTTTAGCAAAGTCTAAATCTTCTATACTGTACATTTTTGTTCCTCAATATAATAGTTATTATTTTTATGATATAAAGTAAAATTACTCTTCATCTTCTTTTGGTTCAATATCTTGTTCTTCATCTATAACTTCTTCGCCTAGGCTTTGTTCAAAAGCTTCATTAAAGTTATTTCTAATTTTTTCTTCTATTTCTTTCATGATTTCAGGATTATCTTCTAAGTACTTCTTAGCATTTTCTCTACCTTGTCCAATTCTTGTACCATTATATCCAAACCAAGAACCACTTTTTTCTACTAATCCTAAATTAATACCTAAATCTAATATGTTACCAGATTTTGATATTCCTTTACCATAAACTATATCAAATTCTGCCTCTCTAAATGGTGGTGCAACTTTATTTTTAACAACTTTTACTCTTACTCTATTACCAACTACATCTCCATCTTGTTTAATATTTTCAATTTTTCTTATATCCATTCTAACTGATGCATAAAATTTAAGTGCTCTACCACCTGGAGTTGTTTCAGGGTTACCAAACATAATTCCTACTTTTTCTCTTAATTGGTTAATAAATACTATTACACTATTTGATTTATTAATAACACCTGCTAGTTTTCTTAATGCTTGTGACATAAGTCTTGCCTGTAAACCAACATGGGCATCACCCATATCTCCATCAATTTCAGCTTTTGGTACTAATGCTGCAACGGAGTCAACTACTATTATATCAATTGCGCCACTTCTAACTAATGCTTCTGCTATTTCTAGAGCTTGTTCACCTGTATCTGGTTGAGATACTATTAAATTATCTATATCTACTCCTAAATGCTTAGCATAAACTGGATCTAGTGCATGCTCTGCATCTATAAATGCTGCTTCTCCACCAAGTTTTTGAGCTTCAGCTATCATATGTAAGGCTAAAGTTGTTTTACCTGATGATTCAGGACCATAAACTTCTATAATTCTTCCTTTTGGAATACCACCAATACCTAATGCTATATCTAAGCTTAAAGCTCCTGTTGGTATAGCTTCAACATTCATTGCTTTAAACTCACCTAATTTCATAACTGAACCTTTTCCAAATTGTTTTTCTATTTGTCCCAATGCTGCTTCTAATGCCTTTTGTTTTTCTAAACTTGCTTTTTCTGTACTCATAATTTTCCTCCTAATTAAACATTTGTTTGTATGACACTTATTATATACTACCATAAAAATTTGTCAAGTGTTTTTGCAAACATTTTTTCGATTTTATTTCTTGTATTCTTTTGTTTTTGATATATTAATTTTCTCTTTTGCTATTATAATTATTTATGCTTTTATCTTTTTAACTTATTTTTGTCTAAACCATTCATTAAAGTTATAATAAACATTATAGCTATTTGGCGAAAAATTCCCTCCAACATTTGCATTTAATATTAATGTATTTTTATTTCTATATAAACCAATATATGGTACCTCATCATTAACTGTTTTTTGTATTTCTTTATAATTATCTAATGAATTTAATTTTGACTTAATATCACTATTGTTATAATTTGCTAAGTTACCCTCACCATAAAAATATGTTAAGTCTGGATTTACAGAGTTAGTAACTCCTGTTAATATTAATTGATAATTTTTGTTATTTAAATAATCATAATATTTATCATTTGAAACTTTAGTAACATTGATTATAATACCTACTGCTTCTAGCTGTCTTTTTATTTCATTAGCAGCGTTTACTCTATCGTTGTTATCTTCAGATACTATCAAAGACAATGTAAGTCTTCTTACATATCCATCAATATTTTTTTGCCATTTACCATTTTGATATATCCAACCTGCTTGTTCTAAGAGCGTCCTTGCTTGTTCTTGGTTATATGATATTTCTCCTTCACTACTATATAAATAACTACCATAATCCAATGGTGAATTAGCTACATAATAATTATTAGAAAATACAGTAGAAACTAAAGTATTTTTATCTATAGCATAATTAATGGCCTGTCTTACTGCTTTATCTTGCAAAATAGTATCATTGCAATTCAAACTTAAATAATCGTAATTTCTTCCCTTATACTCTTTTTTATTGTATCCCATTGTTCCAACATAATCTTGATAATTAGAAAGTGAAGTATTTATTATGTCGATATTACCTAATTTAAAACTATTACATATTTCTCCCATTGTACCATATCTTTTTATTGTTATTGATTTAGCAATTGGTGTTTTTTCTTTTATATATCTCCATCTATCATTTCTTGTAAGTAAGATTGTGTTATCATCAATACTAGCTATTTTATACATGCCTGTACCTATTGGAATTTTGTTAGTTGTTTCAAAATTTTCATTTACATAATACATGCTTGAAAGTATCGGAAATGTTAAATTATATTCAAAAAACGGAACCGGTTTTGTTAAATGTATTATTATGGTTTCAGTATCTGGTATTTCAGTACTTGCAATATCTTTAACATTTGCAGAATATACTGTATTTCTTTCTTTAAGTCTATCTATTGTAAAACTTACATCTTTTGCAATCAAACTGCTACCATCTTGCCATTTTATTGATGTATCTATTTTTACTTCATAAGTTGTATCATCTTTTTTAGTAACAGATGTAGCTAAACAGTTTTCTATTTTATAATCTGATTTAATATTTAGAAGTGGTTCAAATATTATTTTGCTTATGTTAATTATCTCTTTATTATTAGTAAGAAGAGGATTCATTGTATCATAATTAGATAAACCCATTGTAAGCGAATCTTCCATTTCTATTTGCGTTTCACTTGTTTTATTCTCTTCTTCTTTATATTCACTTTTTGCATTTTGATTATATAAAACATAAACTGTTCCAATAATTAAAATAATTATGAAAACTATAAATATATACTTAAATACATTGTTATTTTTCATACTTTCTCCCCAAATTTGCTTTTAATAATTAATTTATAATAATTTGCATTTTATATAATAATTTATGCAAAATGTTTAAATATATAAATTAAATTCTTAATTATAATATAATAAAATAACTTGTTTTTCAATACTTTTTCTTCATAAAAATAGACATATAATTAGTAATTTATTTTTAGCAAAACTACTAATATATGCCCCCTATATGTTATTTTTATTTATAACTCAAATTTATTTGTTAATATTAACTTTACATCCTGTTTAAATTTTTCTAAACTATGACATTAAATTTAATGTAAGGAAAAAGATTATCTTGATTCAACAATAAGTCTTATACCTGTTCTGTCTTCTCCTTCAACTTCTACCTCTGCAAAAGCTGGTATACATACTAGGTCAACTCCAGTTGGAGCTACAAAACCTCTTGCTATTGCTACTGCCTTTACAGCTTGATTTAATGCTCCTGCTCCGATTGCTTGCATTTCTGCCTTTTTTGTTTCTTTTACCATCCCAGCTATAGCACCTGCTACTGAGTTTGGATTTGATTTTGATGAAATTTTTAACACTTCCATTTTTCCTCCTAATTCATATATTTATTTTTTGTAATTACATATATAGTTATACTACACAGAAGAAAAAATGTCTAGTATTTTTTAACATTTTTTGGTATTTTTTATCGACATTTTTTGACAATTTATGCTATTTTTTTATAACTAAATTTATACATTTATTCTATAAACTTTTTTAGTTTTTAATGTTTCATTATCTATCTCAAATACTGCACCATTTAGCATACACTTTCCATCAGCTAATTTATATTTTTCTGGAAGTGATGTAACAAATCTTTTAAGTGATGCTTGTACATCCATTCCTATAACAGATTTTTCAGGTCCTGTCATTCCAATATCTGTAATATATCCAGTTCCTTTTTCTAGTACTTTTTCATCTGCAGTTTGTACATGTGTATGTGTTCCAAACATTGCAGTAATTCTTCCATCTACATAATATCCCATTGCAATCTTTTCTGCAGTTGCTTCTGCATGAAAGTCCACTATTATTATATCTGCATTAATTTTAGTAAGTAAAAAGTCTATGCAACTAAAGGGATTTTCTGAAAGTACCCCCATATCTGTTCTACCTATCAGATTAATTACAGCAAATTTCTTTCCATTTTTATCTATTATAGTGAAACCTCTTCCCGGGCATCCTTTTGAATAATTTGCTGGTCTAATTATTTTTTTATCTCCTATAAAATTAAATATATCTTTTTTACCCCAAGT
>CALXWV010000001.1 GCA_944392515.1 uncultured Clostridia bacterium | reverse complement strand
TAAGTATCGTAAGATATTGAGCTAACCAATACTAATAAATCGAGGGCTTAACCAAGAGATTGATTAAGTAAGAGAGAGATAACATAAGGTAAAGTTTACCTTATTCTACTATATATTTTTGAGTGTGCTATATATACAATTTAATATTTTGTATATAAAGTATACAAAACTTTTCTGGTGATGATTACATAGAGGTAATACCCGTTCCCATCCCGAACACGGAAGTCAAGCTCTATTGTGCCGACGATACTTGCGAGTTACCTTGCTTGGAAAATAGGTTGTCGCCAGATTTTTTTATTTATATATTAAATTATTTTTAATGTTAATTAATTTATTATAAAAGAGTTATATAAACTAAATAAGCATATATAATATAAATTAATGAGTATATTTTTTTGAATGTTAATTTGTATTATATATGTTTATTTTTATATATCACGCTAAGGTAACATTAATAAATTTTATACACATTATTTTGACTTTTATATAAAAATAATATAGAATAGGCATTAGAAATATGATTATAAAAAGAATAGTGAATGATTTTTAATTTATTATATAAATTTATATTTAAGAGGTTAAATAATGCAAGATTACTATATAGTAGATGATGGTAAAACTCAGTTACTTAAATTTAAAAAGTTAGAAGAATTTAAGGATAAAGTTGAATTGGCATTTTCATTAAAAACATATAATAATGGTTTTAAATATGAGATAAAAGATGATGTTCATGAAGATGTTAGATTAACTAAATTTAATAATATTTCTAAAAGTTTAAATATAGATAAAAGAAAAATAATATTACCTAAGCAAGAACATACAGATAATATTAGAATAATTAAAGAAAAAGATATTATAGTTAGTAAAATTAATTGTACCCAAAAAGATAATAAAGATAATTTAGATAATATTGACTCAAATTTAGTAACAAATCTTTTTTATCAATTAAGAGATGTAGATGGTTTGATTACTAATGTTAAAGGAGCAATTTTAGCTACAACTTTTTCAGACTGCACGCCACTATTTTTTTATGACCCAATAATGAATGTAATAGGTAATATACATTCTGGATGGGTTGGAACAACTAAGAAAATAGGTCAAAAAGCAGTAGATATTTTAGTAAACCAAATGGATTGCAATCCTAAGAACATATTATGCTTTATAGGACCACATATAAGAAAAGACCATTTTTTAGTAAATGATGATGTAAAAAATATTTTTGAAAATACATTTCTGGATATTTGTAAAAAATATAACATAATAGAAGAAACAAATTTAATTAATGAAAAAGGAAAACAATATAGAATAGATACAACTTTAATTAATAAAATAATGATTGAAGAAAGGGGAATACTAGAAAAGAACATATTTGATTGCAATTTGTGTACAGTTTGTAATAAAGATATGTTTCATTCTAGAAGAGCAGAAGGAATTGATTATGAAGTAAATACAGGAATAATGTATTTAAAATAAATATATTTATGTAAGTAGCTATTTAGCTACTTTTCTTTTGTATATTTTTTTGACTTTTATTAAAATATAATATAGAATAGGAAATAGAATTATATAATACGTGAATAAGGAGAAAAAGAATGCTTGCAAGTAAATTAAAAATAGGTGATACAATTGGGGTGCTTTGCCCATCAGATAGAATAAATGATGATGATATACCAGAAATCAAAGAATCTGAAAGATTATTAAAAGAAAGAGGATATAATGTTGTATTTGGAAAAAATGTATACAAAAATACAACAGGATATGGAGCGAGTGCTAAAGAAAAAGCAGAAGACATAAATTATATGTATGCTAATAAAAATATTAAAGCAATAATGTCTGTTAAAGGAGGATTTAATTCAAACAGTGTTTTTGAATACTTAGATTTAGAGTTAATAAAAGAAAACAATAAAATCATTTGTGGATATAGTGATTCAACATCATATATAAACTATATTCATTCAAAAACAGGAAACATAGGATTTATAGGACCAAATTTTAAATCTTTAAATTCTCCAGATACTAATTATTATTCTTTAAATGAAATGCTAAAAAGGTTTGAAAATAATTATTATGATTTAGCAACAGATGAAAATGAATTTAGAGTAATAAAAGATGGACAAGCAGAAGGAAAATTAATTGGAGGAAATTTATCTTTAATAACTGAATTAGTAGATGAAATAGATTTTAAAAATAAAATATTATTTTTAGAAGAATTTAATTTTGAATCACCTTCAGGAATGGTTAGCAATTATTTATATAAGCTAAGACAAAAGGGAGTATTTAAAAGAATAAGTGGTATATGGCTTGGAAATTATGAAGGAGATATATCTATTGAAAAAATATTATTAGATACAATTGAAGATATGAACTTAAATATTCCAATAATAAAAACAGATAACTTTGGACATATAGAAAGAAAAATAACTGTGCCTTTAGGAGTAAAAGCAAAAATAAGTAATGGAAAAATATCGTTAATAGAAAACTACTTAAATTAACAAATATTTATACTTATATTATTTAGATAGATAAAAAAAGTAATATTAAGAGAAAAATTATATAAAAAATAAATATAACAATATAAAGAAAGGAGAATTTAGTATAATAAAAATATTTGCATTATACAAGAAATAAATATGGAAGAAAATTGGGAAGAGCTAGAAAAAAGTATTAAAGGATGTAAAAAATGCAAATTATGTTTGCAAAGAACTAATATAGTATTTGGGTGTGGCAATAAAAACGCAGATATTATGCTTATAGGTGAAGGCCCAGGAGCAGATGAAGATAGAGAAGCGGTGCCTTTTGTAGGAAAAGCAGGGCAGCTTATGAATAAAGCATTTGAAGGACTAGGAATTGACAGAGAAAAAGTTTATATAGCAAATATTGTAAAATGTAGGCCACCACAAAATAGAGTACCAGAAGCAGATGAAGCAGAGGCTTGTTTAAATTATTTAAGAAATCAAGTTATATTAGTTAAACCTAAAATAATTGTTCTACTTGGAAGTACAGCACTTAAAAATATTTTAGGAAAAGAATATGGAATAACATCTAGTAGAGGTAAATGGATAGAGCAAAAAGGAATATTATATTTGCCAACTTGGCACCCCGCAGCATTACTTAGAGATGAAAATAAAAAAATAGAATTTTGGAAAGATTTAAAAAGTGTAATTACAAAATATAAAGAATTGAACGCTAACAAAAATTAGATAAAGAATTTAAATGGATTAAATATTAATGAAAGGTTTTTGGAATAGATAATTTAAAATATAGAAAGAAGAAAAAATATGAAAAATAAATATTATGAAAAAATAGATTATGAATTATTAGATAAAAAAGTAGCATATAAAGGAAAAAGAATAACCGTAGAAGAACTTCATTATAGAAATCCAAGAACAAATGATATTCTTTATAGAGAACATGTATTAGCAGGACATGCTGCCATAATAATACCTGAAACGGATGATGGAAAATTTATTATGATAAGAGAGCCTCGTACACCTGTTGGCATGAAAGTTTTAGCATTTCCAGCAGGCATGATAGAAAAAGGAGAGACTGAAGAAGAAGGAGCATTAAGAGAATTAGAAGAAGAAATAGGCTATAGAGCAAAGAAAATTAAAAAACTAAGAGAAGTATATCCAGCAATAGGATATTCTAATGAGAAAACTATAATATTTTTAGCTAAAGATTTAGTAAAAACACATAGACATTTAGATGAAACAGAAGATATTGAAGTATTAGAGTTACCGATAGAAGAAGTAAAAGAGATGTTAGATAATGGGGAAATAAAAACATCAAGTGAAGCTGTAGGTCTTTTAAATTATTTTATGTATGAATATAAAAAATAAAAGATAATCAAGAACAAGTGGTCAACAACTTGACAATGCAATATTAAAAATATTATTCTATATTACGAAGTTAAATAGGAAATAAAAAATGCTAAAAAGGAAGGAATAATATATAATGAATGAGAATATACAAAAATATGCAGAATATTGTTTAAATTGTAAAGTAAAGCCATGTAGTAATAAAGGGTGTCCACTAAATAATGGTATCCCAACATTTATAAAATTAGTAAAAGAAAATAATTTAGAAAAAGCATATTTTACATTATTGCAGACAACAATTTTAGGCAGTATCTGCGGTAGAATATGTCCTCACTATAAACAATGTATGGGAAGTTGTGTTCGTGGTATTAAAGGTGAAAGTGTACAAATAGGTACTATAGAAGCATATATATCAGATTATGGATTAGAAAATAATTTAATAGAAAAAATACATAAAACAGAAGAGCTAAAAGGAAGGGATATTGCTGTTATTGGTGGTGGACCAGCAGGATTAACTGCAAGCTATTTCTTAGCAAGAGCGGGAGCATCAGTTACTATATATGAAAAGCATAATAAACTAGGAGGAATTTTAGCTCATGGAATACCAGAATTTAGGCTAGATCCTAATATATTAGAAAAAACAATAAATAGTATCATTAGCCTAGAAATAAATGTAAAATATAACCAAGAAATAGGTAAAGATATTACTATAGGGGAGATTTCAAAAAAATATGATGCAACTATTTTAGCCGTGGGAGCAAATAGGGCTTGCAAAATGAATATAGAAGGTGAAAACTTAAATGGAGTATATGGAGGTAATGAATTACTAGAAAATAACAATTATCCAGATTTTAAAGATAAGATTGTTGCTGTTATTGGTGGTGGAAATGTTGCTATGGATGCATCAAGAACTATACAAAAATTAGGAGCAAAGAAAGTCTTTGTAATATACAGAAGAGCAGAAGAGCAAATGCCTGCAGAAGCAAAAGAAATAGAAGCGGCAAAAGAAGAAGGAATAGAATTTTTATTTCAAAATAATATAGTAAAAATATTAGGCGAAAATCAAGTAGAAGAAATTGAATGTATAAAAACTAAACTTATTCAAAAAGAAGGAGAGACAAGATTATCTCCAGTAAACATAGAGGGTAGCAATTATAAAATGCCTATGGATTATGTTATAATGTGTGTTGGATCAAAACCAGAAGAAAAAGTAGTTAAAGAGTTTGAAAAAAATAAGTGGGGATATGTAAATGTTAACGAAGAAATGCAAACATCAATACCAAATGTTTATGCAATTGGAGATATTGCAGGAAATAGGGCAACCGTGGCATGGGCTGCTAAATCTGGTAGAGATGTAGCATATAAAATTATAGAAAATCTAAAAATTAAATAAGAATATTATTAAGAAGATTTTAAATAATTTAGAAAAATATAAAATAAAAATATATATTAATATACAAAAAGTAAAAGCAATAAACAAAAATGTTTATTGCTTTTTATATATACTTTTGAGGAAATTTAAACTATTTACTATTTTCTTTTTCATATTCATTAGCATTTCCAACAAATAAGTTCTTAATAGAATTAAAGAAAATACTAACTTTTGAACGAGGTACAAGAGCTAAAGCTTTATTATTTACTAAAGCTTCATATCTAATATCTAGTTCATTCATTTTTTGAATATAAAATTCATTAAAGAATGAATAATTATCTGTTAAACCAATTAAATTTTTAAAACTGTATAAATATTTTCTATATTCTTCAATTCTTGTAATAGATAATAAATTTTTAGTTTCTTTTTCAAAGAATGAAGTAAAAATCAAATTTTGTGTTGAAAAAAATGTCTTTTTAATTTTGACTTTATATTCATTTATTTTATCTGTACAAGATTTAAATTTTTTATAAGGTAAATCTTCAGTTTGAATTTTAGTATTTAATTTAGCAATTTTTCCTTCATAGGCAACTATCTTATCTAAATTTTGTTGTATTTTATATGCTTCATCTTCACCACAAGCAGCAATAAATCTATCATAAAAAGCAGTATTTGCAAAAATAGTACTATCAAACATTGTGGCAAAATTAGAAACATAACCAATTTGCTTAACTAAATTACAAACTAGAGGGTAATATGAAGGACTATCTGTCGGTAGTGTAATATCATAATATTTTACAGTATCAGGCTTATCACCATTTAAATATGATGAAATAAGTTGAACTGCACCTTCATTTAAAGCCTCTCCATAAGCTTTATTTCCAACATAAGTGCATAATCCAAGCTTTTTTAAATTACCTTTAGAATCTTTAACTTCTTGCAAATGATGAATTGATTCATGTATAGCTAATTTTTTTATTTTATCAAAAGTAAGACCTTTTCTAAAATAAATAGATGAATTTTTATAAAAATAACAAGCATCAGACTGACCTTGTGGAAGCTCAGCTATATACATTGGAAGTCTTGCAATGCTCATAAATACAGTATTATATTTTAATTTTAATTCAGGCATTTTAGTGCAAAGTTGTCTTGCAACATAAGTTGCAATCTCATTTACATTTAAAGTGCTTATTGGGCAAATAACTTTAATGCCTTCCTTTTCTAATTCTTGACTAATAGTATCCATAAAATACTTCTCCTTAGTTTAATTATGTACATTATATCACCATATATGTAAAATATAAATTACAAACATATTAAATTAATATTACATTTTTGTAATATTGAAAAAATAACTAATATTTTCCTAACCAAAAAAATAATCAATGGACTTTTTTTTAGTAATAAAAATTTGCAAAAAGCCTTGCAAAAAGGCTTTTTCTTTGATATAATATACATTGTTGAAAAATACACACACAAATTGAGTTTAAAATAGTGCCTACAAGGTAATTTTAAATGTAGATGTTTGTGGAGGAATAAAACTAAAAGGAGGAATAAAAAATGGCAGTAGTTGCAATGAAACAATTACTAGAAGCTGGTGTACATTTTGGACACCAAACAAGAAGATGGGACCCAAGAATGGCTGAATATATATTCCAAGCTAGAAATGGTATCCATATTATCGATTTACAAAAAACATCAAAAAAATTAGATGAAGCATATGCATTCATCAAAGAACAAGCAGAAGAAGGAAAAACAATTTTATTCGTAGGAACAAAGAAACAAGCACAAGATTGTGTTAAAGAAGCAGCTGAAAAAAGCGGAATGTTCTACGTAAATGAAAGATGGTTAGGAGGAACATTAACAAACTTCAAAACTATCAGAAAGAGAATTGAAAGATTAGCAGAATTAGAAAAAATGCAAGAAGATGGAACATTTGAAGTTCTACCTAAAAAAGAAGTTATCCTATTAAAGAAAGAAATGGATAAACTAGAAAAGAACTTAGGCGGAATCAAAGAAATGACTCAAGTTCCAGATGTAATATTTGTAGTAGATCCTAAGAAGGAACATATAGCTGTTCAAGAAGCTAAAAAGTTAAATATTCCATTAGTTGGACTAGTTGATACAAACTGTGATCCAAATGATGTTGATTATGTTATCCCAGGTAATGATGATGCAATTCGTGCTGTTAAATTAGTAACAGACGTATTAGCAAATGCAGTTATTGAAGGAAAACAAGGTGAAAGCCTAGAAGCTGAAGAAGAGCAACCAGTAGAAGAAAGTGAAGAACCAAGCATGGAAGAAGTTGCTCAAAATGAAGAAACTTCAGAAGAATAAAATTTGTAAAATAGGGAAATTTATTTCCCTATTTAATGTATAAATGTGTTTATAAAAGAACATATAAACTTATTAAAAGGGAGGAATTTATTATGATTACTGCAGCTCAAGTTAAAGAGTTAAGAGAAAAAACAGGTGCAGGCATGATGGACTGCAAAAAAGTTTTAACAGAAACAAATGGAGACGAAGAAAAAGCAATTGAATTACTACGTGAAAGAGGAATTATGAAGGCAGCTAAAAAATCTGACAGAATTGCAGCAGAAGGTTTAGTTGAAACATATATTTCTGAAGATAAAAAAGTAGGAGCAATTGTAGAAGTTAATGCAGAAACAGACTTCGTTGCCAAAAATGCAGACTTCCAAGCTTTTGTAAAAGACGTTGTAAAACAAGTAGCATTAAATAATCCAGCAAATGTTGAAGAACTATTAGCACAAAAATTCATCAATGATGAATCACTAACAGTTCAAGAAGAATTAACAAATAAAATAGCAACAATTGGAGAAAATATGACAATAAGAAGATTTGCAAGATTCGAAACAAATGGAACTGTAGCAAGCTATATTCATGGTGATGGAAAAATTGGTGTTTTATTAGATATAGAAAATGCAGACGAACAATTAGCAAAAGATATTTGTATGCATATTGCAGCAGCAAAACCTGAGTTCTTATCAGAAACTGATGTACCAGAAGAAAGAGTTAATAAAGAAAAAGAAATCTTAAAAGCTCAAGTTATAAATGAAGGTAGACCAGAAGCAGTTGCTGAAAAGATAGTTGCTGGAAGACTTGGAAAATTCTATGGAGAAATTTGTTTATTAGACCAAGAATTTGTTAAAGACCCAAGCCAAAAAGTAAAAGATTTAGTATCTTCAAAGAAAGCTACAATCAATAAATTCGTTAGATTTGAAAAAGGCGAAGGAATTGAAAAGAAAGAAGAAAACTTTGCAGAAGAAGTAGCAAAACAATTAAAATAAGATTGAAAAAAATATAATTTTTGAAAGAGTATCATATATGAGGTAAAATTTATTGGATTAAAATCCTAATAAATAAGATTTACTTCAAACAGATACTCTTTTTATTATAAAAAAATATTTATTAATACATTTATAATTTGTAATAAAAATTTATTATAATTTCTTGACAATATAAAAAAATAAGTATAATATATGAATAAATGCGCATACAATAATATGAAAGGGGATAAATATGGAAGAAG
This sequence comes from uncultured Clostridia bacterium, assembly GCA_944392515.1. GTDB lineage: Bacteria > Bacillota > Clostridia > TANB77 > CAG-508 > CAG-793. The sequence goes on along the minus strand of CALXWV010000001.1, from coordinate 70,613 downwards.
ACTATATATGTGAGGATAAAGAATTACATCAAAATGAACTATATGAGGCAAAGAAAAAAGAAATTACTGCAGAGATGAATAGAAATTTAGCAGAAATGTTTAAGGTATTTAGTGATGAAACTAGATTAAGAATAATTTGCAGTTTACTAAATGAAGAATTATGCGTATGTGATTTATGCGAATTATTAAACTTAAACCAATCAACTGTATCACATCAATTACAAATTTTAAGGACATCAAAATTAGTTAAATACAGAAAAGAAGGAAAACAAGTTTATTATACCTTAGAAGATGAACATATTGATGCAATACTTCGTATGGCAATTGCACATATAAAGGAAAAACTAAAAATAGAAAAATAATAGTATCATAAAATTTTTAAAACATTCATAATATGGAGGAAAATGTTAAATGGAAGGACATGAGAAAGAAAAAGGCAGATTTAAAACAATAATTTATGGTATAAGCTTAATATTATTCGTAATACGGATTTATACCAGTTTTAGAAAAATACAGATTAATCATTTATTTACTAGCAGTAATATTATCTGGATATGACTTAATAATACAAGGAATTAAAAATACATTTCATCTTAATTTTGAAGAAGATACATTAATGACAATAGCAATAATTGCCGCATTTATTATAGGGGAATACCCTGAAAGTGTAGCAATAGTGTTACTATTTAAATTAGGCGAACTTGTAGAAGATAAAGCAGTAGAAAAAGCAAATAAAAACATAAATAGTATAGCTTCTTTAAAAGTGCAAACAGCAAATAAAATAATAGAAAAAGAGACAAAAGTTATTAATGTAGAAGAATTAAAAATAGGTGATAGTATTTTAATAAAACCAGGTGAAACTGTACCAGTTGATTGCACAATTTTAAAAGGAGAGTCAGCATTAGATACGTCAAAACTAACAGGAGAGAGCAAACTTGTATATGTGAGTAAAAATAATGAAATTTTATCAGGTTCAATTAATCAAACAGGAACATTAATTTGCAAGGTTACTAAAGAATATAAAGAGTCTGCAATATCGAAGATAGTTGATCTGGTATATGAGGCAACCAATAATAAAGGAAGGAAAGAAGAATATATAACAAAATTTTCAAAAATATATACACCAGTTGTAATAGCAATAGCTATTTTACTTGTAATATTGCCAGCGACATTAGGACTAGACTTTGTAGTATGGTTAAAAAGAGCATTAGTATTTTTAGTGGCCTCTTGTCCTTGTAGTATAGTAATATCAATACCGCTTGCATATTTTTCTTGCATTGGAGCAATATCTAAAAAAGGTTTACTCATAAAAGGAACAAAACATATTGAAGATTTAGCAAATGCAAAAGTTTTAGCACTAGATAAAACAGGAACAATTACTACAGGAAAAATGAAAGTTCAAGAATTTGATTTGTTACAAAATAAAAGTAACGAAATAGACAAACAAAAAATGCTCCAATATGCATATAGTTTAGAAGTAAATTCAAACCATCCAATTTCTAGTGCAATAATAGAGTTTGCAAAGCAAAACAATATAAAACTTTTAGAGGTAGAAAAACAAAAAGAAATTGTAGGCTGTGGAATATATGGAAAAATAGAAGGAAAAGATGTTATTATTGGAAATAAAAAAATGTTAGAAAAATATGATATAGCGTTAGAAGAAATAGTACCAGAAAACGCAATTTTAGTTGCAGTAGATAGAAAAATAGTTGCATATATCACTTTAGAAGAAAATATAAGAGAAGGTTTTAAAGAAACATTATCTAAATTATACGATATAGGAATTAAAAAAATTGTAATGCTAACAGGAGATAGCAACGATGAAGCTAAAAAGATTGCAAAAGAATGTGGAAAAATAGATTATAAAGCAAAGCTTATGCCAGAAGGAAAAGTAGAAGAAATAAATAAACTAAAACAAGAAGGAAAAGTAATATTTATAGGAGATGGCATAAATGATAGCCCAGTCTTAGCTACATCAGACTTTGGCATAGCAATGGGAGAAGGAACAGATATAGCAGAAACAACAGCAGATAGCATATTAATATCTAATAATGTTTCAAGTTTACCTCAAATAATAAAAGTAGCAAGAAAAACATTAAGAATAGTTAATGAAAATATTATAATATCACTTCTTGCAAAACTAGGAGTATTAATACTAGGAGTGGTTGGAATAGCACCAGTATGGCTTGCTGTTGCAGCAGATACAGGAATAACATTGCTTACAGTAATGAATTCTATTAGAATATTTAAGAATTAAAATATAATTTACATAACACACAAATTTCTCAAAAAGGTTGACATTACTTAAATAATATGATAAAATAATCTAGCGTATGTAGGTAAAAGTACATACGCTAGTAAAAGTTAAAATAAATAAACAATTAACTTATAGCTGGAGGTGTATAAAATGGCTGCAAAAGGAGCAAGAGAACATATCACACTAGAGTGCACAGAGTGCCACAATAGAACATATGTTACAGATAAAAACAAAAAGAATAATGCAGAAAGATTAGAAATAAAGAAACATTGTAAATTCTGCAAAAAACACACAACACATAAAGAAACAAAATAAGTAAAGCCTTTTTAAGGGGGAATAAAAATGCCTAAAAATAATAAAAAGAAGCAAAACAAAAGTAAAACTACAAAAAAAGTAACAAATGCTTCTGAAGAATTAAAACAAAATGAAATAGAAAAAGCTGTAGAGAAAGAAGAAGTTAAAACAGCTGAGGCAAGTGTAGAATCTACAAAACAAACTGTAGATGATACAAAAAGTAGCAAAAATGATAAAAAATCTAAGAAAAATAACAAAGACAATAAAAAAGCTAAAAAGGATAAGCAATCTAAAAAAGACAAATCAGCTAAAAAAAGTTGGTTTAAAGACTTTAAGGCAGAACTAAAAAAAGTTGTATGGCCTAAAGGAAAAGAATTATTCTCAAATACAGCTGTAGTTATTGTTATGGTTATTATAGTTTCTGTATTTATTTTCATATTAGATTTAGCATTTGATTATATGAACAAATTTGAAGTTGAGCAAGTTAAGAAGCTACAAAATAGTATAAGTGTAAATGAAACAGTAGATAACACTACTGATACAAACACAACTAATGAAACTACAGAAAATGTAACTAGTGATAATAATACAGTAGATACAAATAGTGCGGCAGAAAATACTGTTTCAGAATAATATTATTATGAGGAGGCTAAAATATGTCTCAAAAAGATTATGACGAAAAGCCAAGGTGGTATGTAGTACATACATATTCTGGTTATGAGAACAAGGTAAAAACAGACCTTGAAAAAACAATAAAAAATAGAGAGTTACAAGATTATTTCTTTGATATAGTTGTTCCAATGGAAGAACAGATAGAAATAAAAGAAGGACAGAGAAAAACAAATCTAAAAAAAGTATTTCCAGGATATGTCCTAATAAAGATGATTGTAACTGAAGAAACTTGGTACATTGTAAGAAATACTAGAGGTGTTACTGGATTTGTAGGTTCAGGAACTGATCCTATTCCACTTACAGATAGTGAAATAAGAAAAATGGGATTTGACGTACAATCTATTAATGTTGATTATGATGTTAATGACCAAGTAAGAGTAATAAATGGACCTTTCACAGACTTTATAGGTACTGTTACTGAAATTAACAAAGATAAAAGTAAAGTTAAAGTTCTAGTATCTATGTTTGGAAGAGAAACACCTATTGAATTAGATTTCTCAGAAGTAGAAAAGGTTAAATAGTTAACTAGTTAAAACGAATTAGCTAGGGCTAATTCTTTTTATAAATTATTTTTGATATACAAACCAAAGGAGGTGCAAAAAAATGGCAAAGGAAAAGAAAGAAGAAGCAAAGGAAGTCATTATCAAATTGCAAATTCCAGCAGGAAAAGCTACACCAGCTCCACCAGTTGGACCAGCATTAGGTGGTAGTGGTGTTAATATTATGGATTTCGTAAAACAATTCAATGATAGAACAGCAAAACAAGCAGGTTTAATCATTCCAGTTGTTATTACAGTTCATAAAGATAAATCTTTTGACTTCATAACAAAGGAACCACCAATGGCTGTATTAATTAAAAAAGCAGCTAAAATTGAAAAAGGTTCTGGAAAACCAAATAGAGAAAAAGTAGCAAAACTTTCAAAAGCACAAGTTGAAGAAATTGCTAAAACAAAAATGCCAGACTTAAATGCTGCTTCATTAGAAGCTGCTATGAGCATGGTAAAAGGTACAGCTCGTTCAATGGGCGTAACAGTTGAAGAATAATAATTAATTGGGAGAGTAAATTTACTCGCTACAACCAAAGGAGGTAAAAATGAAGAGAGGAAAAAGATATCAAGAAAGTGCAAAACTTGTTGATTCTAAAAAATTGTATTCTGCAAAAGAAGCAATTGAAATAATTGAAAAAATGCCTAAAACAAAATTTGACCAAACTGTTGAATTACATGTTAAATTGGGTGTTGATTCAAAACACGCAGACCAACAAGTTAGAGGAACAGTAGTTCTTCCAAATGGAACAGGTAAAACACAAAAGGTATTAGTATTTGCTAAAGGACCTAAAGCTGAAGAAGCAAAAGCAGCAGGAGCTGACTTTGTAGGAGGAGAAGAACTAATACCAAAAATTCAAAAAGAAAACTGGTTTGACTATGATGTAGTAGTTGCAACACCAGACATGATGGGCGTTGTAGGACGTCTTGGTAAAGTATTAGGACCTAAAGGTTTAATGCCAAACCCAAAATCAGGAACAGTAACAATGGATGTTACAAAAGCTATAAATGAAATCAAATCTGGTAAAGTAGAATACAGATTAGATAAAAACAATATTATACATTTAGGCTTTGGTAAAGTTTCATTTGGTGCAGACAAATTAGTAGAAAACTATGATGTAATAATGGCTGCAATTATAAAAGCTAAACCAGCTGCAGCTAAAGGACAATACATTAAGAGTGTATCTATTGCATCAACAATGGGACCTGGTTTGTATATAGACCAAAAATAATTTATAATAGCCATAGACAGTAGGCATAAAAACAAGTCCTACCGAGGCTGATAAGGAGAATGTAAATTCAACCTATTAGTCTCGAAATGGCTATGAGGTTGAATTTTTTTAGGAGGTGAAAACTAAAATGGCAAACAAAAATGTTATAGCAATGAAAGAAACAAAAGTAAAAGAATTAGCTGAACATATCAAAGGTGCTAAATTAATTCTTTTAGTAGATTACAGAGGAACAACTGTTGAAGCTGATACAAAACTAAGAAAAGACATAAGAGAAGTAAATGGAGAAATCAAGGTTATGAAAAACAACATAATCAAAAGAGCTCTAGATGCTAACAATGAATCAGGATTAGATGATGTATTAGAAGGACCAACAGCTATAGTATCTTCAAAAGAAGATTACCTACAACCTTTAAAAGCTATATATAAATTTTCAAAATCAAATGAAAATTATAAAATTAAAGGTGGTATAATAGACGGAGAAGTAAAGAGTGTAGAAGAATTAATTACACTTGCACAACTTCCATCAAGAGAAGAACTTCTTGCAAAACTTGCTGGAAGTTTACTTGGAACTATTTCAAAACTTGCTATTGCACTTGACCAAGTTAAGAGCAAGAAGGAAACAGTATAAATAAGTGAATAGCCAATTCACAAAATATAAAATAAGGAGGAAATTAAAATGGCAAAAGTTGATGAATTATTAGAATCTATTGACAGCTTAACAGTAGTTGAATTAGCTGACTTAGTAAAGAAAATTGAAGAAAAATATGGAGTATCTGCACAAGCAGTTGCAGCACCTGCAGCAGGAGCTGCAGCTGGAGCAGCTGAAGAAAAGAGCAACTTCAATGTTGTATTAAAAGAAGTAGGAGCAAACAAAATCCAAGTAATCAAAGTTGTTAGAGACGTTACAGGATTAGGATTAAAAGAAGCTAAAGACTTAGTTGATGGAGCTCCAAAAACAGTTAAAGAAAACGTAGCTAAAGCAGACGCTGAAGAAATGAAAGCTAAATTTGCTGAAGCTGGTGCAACAGTTGAATTACAATAATTTAAATATAAAAGGCGAATCATTTAAGATTCGTCTTTTTTTCTGCTTAAGCTAATAAAAAACTGACCGAATATTCTTGACTTTAAACAATATAAGTTATATTATTATTGCATAAAAATATAATAAATATATACATATCAAGTGTAGGGGGAAAGACATGAAAATACTATTAGACGCAATGGGTGGAGACAATGCTCCAGATGCCAATATAAAGGGTGCTGTAGCAGCAATAAATGAGGTCGAAGCAGAAGTTGTACTTATTGGAAAAGAAGATGTAATTAAAAGTAAAATAAAAGAATTCTATGGAAAAGATATAAAAGAAATATCTCCAAGATTATCTATATATAATGCAACAGAAACAATAGAAATGGAAGATGTACCAACACATGCAATAAAAACAAAAAAAGACTCGTCAATGGTTGTGGGATTTAATTTACTTAAAGAAGGTAAAGGAGATGTATTTATATCTGCTGGTAATTCAGGTGCCCTTTTAACAGGGGCAACTTTACTCGTTGGAAGAATTAAAGGAGTAGATAGACCAGCTCTAGCTGGAATACTTCCTGCATATCATGGAAGATTAGTACTTATGGATTGTGGTGCAAATACAAATTGTAAGCCACTAAACTTACTTCAATTTGCACAAATGTCAAGTATATATATGCATAATACTTTATGTATTGAATCTCCAAGAATAGGTCTTCTTAACATAGGAACAGAAGAAACAAAAGGAAATGAGTTAGTAAGAAATTCATATAAGTTATTAACAAAATATGCTAAAGATTTAAATATTAATTTTATAGGTAATATGGAAGGTAGAGAAGCCTTTTTAGGAACAGTAGATGTTATAATAGCAGATGGATTTACTGGAAATGTATTCTTAAAAACAACAGAAGGATTAGGAAAATTAGTAAAAACGTCATTAAAAGAAAGCTTTATGCATAATATATTAACTAAATTAGGAAGTATACCAAGTCTTCCTGCAATAAAAAGATTTTCAAAAGAAATGGATTATAAAGAATATGGTGGAGCACTATTTTTAGGAGTTCAAAAACCAGTTGTAAAAGCACATGGAAGTAGTGATGAAAAACTATTTAAATTTACTGTAAAACAAGCAGAACAATTTGTAAAGAATAAAGCTGTTGACCAATTGGCCGAAGTATATGAATCTCAAACAAACAAGGAAAAAATGCAAGAAATTAAGGAATATATAGCAGAATTAGAGGCAAAATAAAATATTTTGAAAAAGAGCTTGACATTTTAATACTTATGTATTATTGTAATTGTATGAATTTTACCGCGAGTGAGGGGAGGTGAACTTAACATGAGTTCAGAAGAAATCTTAGAAAAAGTAAAGAAAATTATAGTTGAGCAATTAGGTGTAGCTGAAACAGCTGTAACAATGGAAGCATCTTTCATAGATGATTTAGGTGCTGACTCTCTAGACATTGTTGAACTTATAATGGCATTAGAAGAGGAATTTGATATTGAAATTCCAGATAGCGATGCTGAAAAAGTTGTAACAGTAGGAGATGTTGTTGACTACATAAAAGATCACGTAGCTTAATTTATATAAATTTTTTACGCGTAAAAAAGCAGTATAGGAAACTATACTGTTTTTATAAAATAAGGAAAAGAAAACAAAGAGAAGAAAATAATAATAAATGGGTATTGGTCTACGGAAAAATCTATAATAACAGTATATTAATAAATCAAATACAAAAATTTGATAAAAGCTAAAAAAGAATTATTTGCATTAAAATATAATATATAAAGCTAAGAGACTTGATATTAAATGGAAGTTTTATTGTCTATAGATTATAATGGAATATAAAAGTAAATTACACACAAAAAAATGTAAAAAGAATTGCATAAATTAGCCATTTTATGCTAAAATAAATTAGGAGGAGAAAAAGTTGAATGAAGATTTATTAAATATTGAAATTATAAAAGAATATATAGCAAAAAGAAAAATAGATTGGACAAAGCATTGTTTAAATAGATTAAATCAAAGAGATATATTAATATCAGATGTAAAAATAGCAATAAATAATGGAAAAATAATTGAATATTATTATGATGATTATCCATATCCAAGTTGCTTAATATTAGGATATAATATAAACAATAAAATATTACATATAGTATGTGGTATGAGTGAAGATACTGTTCATATGATAACTGCATATTATCCAAATACAGAGAAATGGAAAGAAGATATGAAAACAAGGAGGGAAAAATAATGAATTGTTTTATGTGTAAAGGAAATTTAGAAGAAAAGAAAGTGAATTATGTAGTTGATTTAGAGAATACAATTATTATTATTAAAGGTGTTCCAGCAAAGGTATGTACTCAATGTGGAGAACAATATTTTGATGATGAAACAGCAGAGAATATTGAAAAAATTGTAAATCAATTAAAGCAGTTAGCAACAGAAGTAACAATTGTAAATTATAAAGAAAAAGTTGCGTAAAATACTACTACTAACAGCCTCAACTTTTCATTCAGACGACTTTATAATTGTAACGCTGAACGCTTGCATGCGATGCATTAGAATAGTAGAGAATTTGGTAATGGGAGAATATTAAAATGTAATATATAATATAAAGTATGTATTTCCAAAAGTCCATTAAAACAATAACTTTTGGAAAAATATTTCTAAAAGTCTTAGGTTTTAACTTAAATAGAATATATAAAGCTAAGAGATCTGATGTTAAAGGGAAGTTTTATTGTCTATAGATTATAATGGAATATTAAAAAAATGTAGTAAGCTTGCTATAAATAGATAAGAAAAAAAGCTGTGTAAATTAACTTAAAGTTAAATTGCATGGTTTTTTAAATTTTAAATATAATTATAGCAAAAATAAAAAATATAAGCTTTACCTAAAAATAAATTTTTCTAGTTGTTGTAAATACTAATAATTTATAGTATAATATAAAAAGTTAAAAAAGGCAAAAAATAAGCAAGAAATAAACTTAAAGCTATTAGATATTAAGGAAATTACAAATTATATTTTTGATTAAAAATTTAGAAATTATACAAATAGAAATCGAGGATACAATGAATATAGAAGAAATAGAAAAAAGCATTAATTATAAATTTAAAAATAATAAACTATTAGAAACTGCATTAACACATACATCTTATGCTAATGAAAATAATGTAGAAAGCTATGAAAAGTTAGAATTTTTAGGAGATAGTATATTAGAATTTATATCAAGCAAATATCTATATAATACTTATGAAAATCTATCAGAAGGACAGCTTACAAAAGTAAGAGCACAAGTAGTATGTGAAGATAGTCTAAAAGAAGTTGCTAAAAGCCATAAGTTTTATGAGTATATACAAGTTGGAAAAAGTGAAAAAGCAAATGGTGGAAATAAAAAAGATGCTATAATGGCAGATTGTGTAGAAGCAGTAATAGCAGCAATATATTTTGATGGTGGACTTAATTTAGCAGAAAAGTTTATAATAGATAATTTAAAAGATTCAATAAAATATGCAGTTAAGCATATAGGAATGAAGGATTATAAAACAGTTCTTCAAGAAAAGCTTCAAGCAAATGGAGATGTACATATAGAATATGTAATAATAAATGAAGAAGGCCCAGACCATGATAAAACCTTTACAGCAGAAGTTAAATGTAATGGTAAAGTTTTAGCAAAAGGAATTGGTAAGAGCAAAAAACTAGCAGAAATGCAAGCAGCAAAGTCAGCTCTTGGTGAGTAATAAATAAATATGCCATTAGCTAATAATATAAATTTTACAAAAGATAAGTTTAGCAAAAATTGAAATAAAGATTAATTACCAGAAAGGAAGGCTATTAAGTATGAAAAAGGAATATATTATACCAATTTTTGTACCACACTTAGGATGTCCAATGGCATGCACATTTTGTAGTCAGCAAAAAATAACAGGCAAGTCTACAAATGTGACAGCTAAAGATGTTAAAGAAACAATAGAATATTATTTAAAAAACTTTAGAGATGACAATAAATATGTAGAAGTAGCTTTCTTTGGAGGTAGCTTTACAGGTATTGATGAAAAGGTTCAAAAAGAACTATTAGAGGCTGCTTATGAATATGTAAAAGCAAAAAAGGTAAATAGCATAAGACTTTCTACTAGACCAGATTATATTAATAAGCATATTTTAAAAATGCTAAAAAAATATAAAGTAAAAACAATAGAATTAGGTGTTCAATCATCTAATGATTACATATTAGCTAAGAGTAAAAGAGGACATACATTTAAAGATGTAATAAAAGCTTCAAAATTAATTAGATTTTATGGTTTTAGATTAGGTCATCAAATGATGGTGGGTATGCCAGAAAGCACAGAACATGATGAAATAAACACTGCAAAAGACTTAATTAAATTAAAACCAAAAATGGTAAGAATATATCCAGTATTAGTTATAAAAGGAACAGAACTTGCTAAAGAATATAAGGATGGAGAATATACTCCACTTACTGTAGAACAAGCAGTAGAACGTTGCAAAGAAATAATATACATGTTTAGAAAAAAGAAGATTGATGTTATAAGGGTTGGACTTCAAAATACAGACGAAATAAATGATCCAAATAAAGAAGGAAGTGAAGTTTTAGCTGGACCTTATCATCCAGCATTTAGACAACTAGTAGAAGATAGCATGTGGTATGATTCTATTGCAGAAAAAATAAAAAAGATTAATATGAAAGTTAAAGAAGTTGAAATAACAGTTAATCCAGAATGTGTAAATAATGTAATAGGTCATAAAAAAGAAAATGTAAACAAATTAAAAGAAATGTATGATTTAGATGTAGCAGTTAAACCAGATGAAAATATGAAACCTGGTAAGTTTGGAATTAATGTTGTTGAAACATATTAAAAATATAATTAAAAATAAATATGCAAAATATACAAGAGGTAAAAATGGAATACGAAATAGAGTCAGATACATTTGAATTAGCTGATATATTTGAATGTGGACAATGTTTTAGATGGAATAAAGAAGAAAATGGTTCTTATACGGGAGTTTTCCACAATAATGTATTAAATGTGGAAAAAAAAGGTAATAAAATCATATTCAAAGGTATATGTGAAGGAAATATAGAAAAAATCTGCACAGATTATTTTGATTTAGATAGAGATTATACAAAAATAAAGGAAGAATTATCTAAGATAGATGATAATCTAAAAAGAAGTGTTGAATATGGTAAAGGAATTAGAATATTAAACCAAGATTTATGGGAAACAATAATATCTTTTATAATTTCCGCAAATAACAATATACCAAGAATTAAAGGCATTATAGAAAGATTATCTAAAGCTTATGGAAAAAAGATAGTATACAATAATAAAGAATATTATACTTTTCCAACTCCAGAAGAATTAAGAAATGTAACAGTAGCAGATTTTAGAAAATTAGGATTAGGTTTTAGAGATATAAGACTTTATGAAACAACTCATATGATATTAGATAAGGAAGTTGACCTACAAAAACTAGATAAATTACCAACAAAATTAGCTCGTGAAGAATTACTTAGACTTTCAGGGGTAGGACCTAAAGTTGCAGATTGCATTTTATTATTTTCTACATTAAAAAGATTTGATGTATTTCCAATAGATGTATGGGTAAGAAGAGTTATGAATGAATTGTATATTAAAAATGAAGATGAAAACAAAGTAACTAAAAAAGAAATTCAAAAATTAGCAGATGAAAAGTTTGGAGATATCCAAGGTTTAGCTCAGCAATACTTATTCTATTGGAAAAGAGAAACAGCGTAAAATAAATAAGATGAACTTATATAAAGTTCAAAAGAAGGGATAAAGATTTGAATATTATATATGGTAGAAGCGGAAGTGGAAAAAGTGAATATATATATAATAAAATAAAAAGTGAAATAAAAACTGCACCTAAAACATACATAATTACACCAGAGCAGTTTTCTTTTACAGCAGAAAAAAAACTTTTAGAAACATTAGATGAAGGTGCAACAACAAATGTAGAAGTATTATCTTTTGAAAGAATGGCATATAGGGTAATAAAGGAAACTTTAGGTTCAAATCTAAAAAACATAGATAAATCAGGAAAAGCAATGGTAGTGTCATCACTTTTAGAAGAAGCGCAAAAAGAACTTAATTTCTTAGGTAAAAACTTAGAAAATATAGATTTAATATTAACACAAATAACAGAATTTAAAAAACATGGAATAACTGCCCAAAATCTAAAAGAAAAAATGGAAAAAACTCAAGATACTTATCTAAAATTAAAAATAAAAGATATGTATTTGATTTATTCTATGTTTGAAGAAAAAATAGAAGATAAATATATTGATGAAAATGACTTACTAAATCTACTTGCAGAAAATTTAGAAAAAAGTCATCTATTTGATAACTCTATATTTTACATAGATGAATTTGCTGGATTTACTAAACAAGAATATAATGTTTTACAGGTTTTAAATAAAATAGCAAAGGATATATTTATTACTGTTTGCACAGATGATTTAAAAGTTTTAAAAAGCCCAGAAGCAGATATATTTTATGATAATAAACAAACAGTTCAAACTTTAAAAAGTATAGCAGATATAAAAAATGAAATTCATTTAAAAGATACATATAGATTTAAAAATGAAGAGCTTAAACATTTAGAAAAAAATATATTTGATATTCCATATAGCCAATATAATAAAGAAGTTAAAAATATAAAACTTACAATTGCAAAAAATGAGTATGAAGAAATAGAAAATGTAGCAAGGATAATATCTAATTTAGTAAGATATGAAGGATATAGATATAGAGATATTGGAGTAATTACTAAAAATATAGAAAGTTATAGTAGTCTTTGCAAAGCAATATTTTCTGAATATGAAATACCTGTATTTATAGATGAAAAAAAGGATATTACAAGTGATATTTTTGTAAAATACGTCTTAGCTATACTAGATATATTTGCAAAAAACTGGTCTTATGAGGCAGTTTTTAATTATTTAAAATCTGGAATAGTAAAAATAGACAGGCTTTACGAATTAGAAAATTATTGTATTAAATGGAATATAAAAGGAAGTAAATGGTATGAAAAGCCATGGAATTTTGGGGAAGAAGATACTTTTTATAAAGAGCAAAGAGATATAATTACTCCATTATTAGAATTTAAAAGTAATTTAAGAACAAAGAACTCAGCCGATAAGATAAGTGAAGAATTATATAAATTTATATTAAAAAATGTTAATGAAAACCAAATAGTTGAAAATGATAAAATTACCTTAGAAAACAATGCATTAATTAATGTAGATAGTTATAATGCAGTAATAGATGTGATTGATGAAATAGCTATGCTTTTTAAAGATGTTAAAATGTCATTTGATACTTATGCAAAACTTTTAAAAACTGGAATATCTACAAAAGAGATAGGGCAAATTCCTCAAACTCAAGACAAAGTAACAGTTGGAGATGTAAATAGATCAAAAACGCATAAAGTAAAAGCAATATTTATTATAGGTGTAAATGATGGAGTATTTCCAAGTGTTCCATCAAGTGAAGGTTTCTTTAATGATAAAGATAGGGAAAATTTAAAAGAAGAAGGAATAGAACTTGCTAAGGGAACAATAGAGAAGATGTATGAAGAAAACTTTAATATATATAAAGCATTTTCAACAGCTGAAGAAAAGTTATTTATATCTTATCCTGCAAGTGATGTAGATGATAAGCCTTTAAGAAGGTCAACTATAATTTCTAAAATAAGAAAGATTTTTCCTAAATTAAAAGAGGATACATTTTTAGATGAAGAAAATAATTATAATAGTACTTTACAAAATGATGATACAAATAGGAAAGCAATAGACATCTACACAAAAGAAGTAACTTTCGCTGAACTTCTTAAACATATAAATAAAATGAATGGAAATTGGTATGAAGTATATAACTGGTATAAAAACAATAAAGAATATTCATATAGATTAGAAAAAGCATTAGAAGGACTAGAATATACAAATATTCCAGAAAAAATAAACAAAGAAAATGTCAAAAAGCTTTATGGAAATACTCTAAATACAACAGTATCAAGACTTGAGCAATATAAATCATGTGAGTTTTCTTATTATCTAAAATATGGCTTAAAATTATCTTCTAAAGAAAAAATGGATATAAAGCCAGTAGATACTGGTTCATTTATGCATGATGTAGTAGATACATTTTTTAAGGAAAATGAAAATGTAAAGGAAATTTCTGATGAAGATTTAAAGAAAATATTAGATAAAATTATTGAAGATAAGTTATCAATGCCTAGAAACTACATTTTTACTGCAACAGCCAAATATAGAAATTTAGTAAGAAGATTAAAAAAGGTTATATTTTATTCTATGAAATATATTTTACAAAGTTTAAGAAACAGTTCATTTGATGTATTTAAGACTGAGCTTGAATTTGGAAATAATGAATATCCACCAATAGAAATGGTTTTAGATGATGGCAAAAAAGTATCTATTACAGGTAAAATAGATAGAATAGATATAGCAAAAGCTCCAAATGGAAAGTATATTAGAATAATAGATTATAAGTCATCTACAAAAGATATTGAACTAAATAAAGTAATAGCAGGACTTCAACTTCAATTATTAACATATGTAGATGCAATAACTCAAAAAGAAAAAGCAGAGCCTGCAGGAGCATTATATTTTTCTTTAATAGAACCAAAACTTGCTAAAGCTAAAAAAGAAATGACAAAAGAAGAAATTGAAGAAATAATTAAAAAGAATTATAAAATGAATGGATTAGTTTTAGCAGATGTAAATGTAATAAAAATGATGGATAGTAATCTTACATCAGGTAAATCTGACATAATTCCAGTAGAACTTAATGATTCTGGTGAGATAAATTATAAATCTTCAAAAACAGTTACAAAAGAAGAGTTTGAAAACTTGCAAAAATATACAATAAAATTAATAAAACAAATTTCTAAAGAAATACTAGATGGCAATATTGATTTAAAACCATACTATTCAGTTAATAATAAAAAAACACCTTGCAGTTACTGTGAATATAAATCAATATGTCAGTTTAACCCAAAGCTTGCTGGAAATAAATATAACTACATTGGTAATAAACCAAGGCAAGAAATATTAGATGAAATATCTAAAAATATAAATGGCTAAGCAAGGAGAAATTTTAATATGAAAAAAGCATTAAAAATAATTGGAATTATTCTAATTATAATAATTGTGGCTATTAGCAGTATATTTATATATGATAGAGCTACAATTAACAATCAATATAAAATAGGTGAAAAAAACTTACTTATACCAATAATAATTTATCATGATATAGTAGAATCAAAAGATGAAATACAATTTGATTATATGCAAACAACTTTTGATACTTTTAAAGAGCAAATCAATGGTCTTATAAAATATGGTTATAAACCTATTACATATAAAGATTTAATAGAATATAGTAAAGGCGAAAAAGCTATAAATAAAAAGAGTTTTATAATAACTTTTGACGACGGATATGATGGTGTGTATAATTATGCCTATCCTTTTGCAGTAGAAAATAATATACCAATTACAAGTTTTTTAATAAATAATGATGTGGGAACAGAAGGTTATTATACTTGGGATGAAGCAAGAGAAATGGACAAGAGTGGTTTTGTTAGTATATACTCACATAGTATGAAACATGATGATTATGATAAATATAAACCAGAAGATTTATTAGAGGATGTAAATACATCTTTATCTCAAATAGAGGAAGAATTAGGGCATAGTATTGAAAAAGTATTCACATATCCTTGTGGATTATATAGTGAAGAAGGTAGAAAATTACTTGAAGAAAATGGCATTGTGCAAAATTTTACAGATAGTAAAATTAATCAAAGTAATAAACTAAATATTTATGGATTACATAGAATGTATGCTTTAGAAGATCCAGCCTGGAAAATAATTTTAAAAATAGAATATAGACATTTTAGATATGGTGGATAAATTTTATATAAATGTAATAAGAAAAAAGTGATTACTAAATATAAGGAAAGGAGAGTATGGTATATTTAATAAATATATCATACAAGATTAATATGTATTTAATAGTAGGACTTGGCAACCCAGAACCTGAATATAGTAAAACAAGACACAATATGGGTTTTGATGTAATAAATAAACTTAGCGAAAAATACAATATTGAAGTAAATAAAAAAGAATTTGAAGGCTTAACAGGCATAGGTGAAATAGAAAATGAAAAAGTAATTTTACTTAAACCACAGACATATATGAACGAAAGTGGAAAAAGTGTTATTAAAGTAAAAGAATATTATAAAATACCTACTGAAAATATCATAATAATATATGATGATATAGATTTAGAAGTAGGAGTAGTTAAGCTTAGAAAAAAAGGTGGAGCAGGAACACATAATGGAATGAAATCAGTTATAGAATACTTAAAAACAGGAGATTTTATCCATATTAGAGTAGGTACAGGAAAACCTGAATTTAAAGAACTACTTATTCCACATGTAATAGGAAAACTAAAGGATGAGGAATATGAAAAATTAGTTCCATCTATAAATAAAGCGGCAGAGTCAGTGCCGGAAATTTTAACAAATGGAATTGATATAGCTATGAATAAATTTAACTAAAAATCTAATAAAAAAAGAATTAAGAGGAAAGGGAATAGAGCAAAGTAAAATTTAGTATTAATATTGATTATTAATTTTAAATTTTAAATATTAATATAAAAACTTTGAAAAAATAATATGTATAATATTTTAATAGATAAAGAAGCGGAAAATACAATAGTAGCTGTTGTTCAAGATGGCAAATTAGTAGAAATATATAATGAAAAAAGTGGAGAAAAAAGATTAGAAGGCAATATATATTTAGGAAAAATAAAAAATATAATTCCTGGTATGCAATCAGCTTTTATAGACATTGGAGAAGAAAAAAATGCATTAGTACATATAAAAGATTTAATACCTAAAGCAAGTAATGTAACTGGTAATGTATATGAAGATACATCTAAATATGATATATCAAAAATAGTAAAAACAGGTGATGAAATACTTGTTCAAGTAAAAAGAGATTGTAATGAACAAAAAGGACCAAGAGTAACTAAGGATATAAAACTAAATGGTAGATTTATAATACTTATGCCATATTCAAATTTTTTAACTATTTCTCAAAAAATACAGAATGAAGAAGAAATAAAAAGATTAAAAGAAATCATAAAAAAAGAATTACCAGAAGGTTATGGAGCAATAATTAGAACAGCTGCTGAAGGAAAAGAAGAAAATGAAATAGCAAGAGAAACTAAGCTATTAATATCTTTTTGGAAGAATATTTTACAAAATGCTAATGAGATGAAGGATAAAGAAATTGCTCCTACTAAAATTTATGATAACGATGGTATAGTAGGAAAGATAATTACAGATTTATCAGAAAATAACTTAGAAAAAATATATACAAATGATGAAGAGCTAATTAATCATTTTGAAAATTTAAAAGATAAATTTGTTGTTGAAAAAAATTTACTAGAAAAATTTGAAGTAAAAAATAAAATGAAACTAGATAGAAAAATATGGCTTAACTGTGGAGGATTTATAACAATAGATAAAACAGAAGCACTAACTGCTATTGATGTAAATTCAGGAAAATTTACAGGAAATAAAGATTTGGAAAAAACAGTACTAAAAGTAAATAAAGAAGCTACAAAGGAAATAGCAAAACAAATTAGGCTAAGAGATATTGGTGGAATAATTATAATTGATTATATTGATATGGAAGATGAAAAAGATAAAGAAGAAATAAGAAATTATATGATAGAATGTTTTAAACAAGATAGGTCAAAAGTACAAGTACTGGAATTTACTAAACTTGGCTTATTAGAAATAACACGTAAACATATAATGGGGAGATAATTTTACGTTGGGGACGGACCTTTTTGTAAAATATCAAGAATCTCTTAAATAAATATACACAACATCTAAATATTTTACAAAAAGGACCGTCCCCAATGAAAAATATTTTTCAAAAAGGTCCGTCCCCAACGTAAAATTATAGCTTATTTTTTAATTTTCTCATTTCTTCATTTCTTTTAATTTTCTGTGTAGTAGTTTTTATAATAGGTTCAGTAGAAATTAATATTCTTCTAATATATTTATAAGCAGGCATTTGCTTATTTACTTTTGTCTTAACATCATTCCAAATAGTATCACAATACTCACTTTCTTTAATACTTGGAAAAGCTTTTTTTAGTTCATCTTCATTGTAAATTATTTCAGCACATAAAGTTACATCAGTATTTCTATCAGCTTTAGAATCATCTAAAGAACCAAATACCATACTTTCTGTAACATAAGGAAGTTTATTAATTAATATTTCAATTTCCTCTGGAAAAATCTTTTTACCATTTTTTAGAACTATCATATCTTTCTTTCTACCAGTTATAAAAACAAAACCATCTTTATCTATATATCCTAAATCGCCAGTATGGAACCATCCATTTTTTATAACTTCTTTTGTTGCTTCTTCATTTTTATAATAACCAAGCATGATGGCAGGTGTTTTAGCAATAATTTCTCCAATACCATTTTCATCAGGTTTATCTACTTTAATTTCTATTGTAGGAAGAGGGAATCCAACAGAACCAGTTCTTTTATTAAAACTATTTTCACCAGCAAGTACCGGAGCAGTTTCAGTTAAGCCATATCCTTGATGTACATCAAAACCAAAGTCGTTATATCCTTTTATTGTTTCTTTATCCATAGGAGCACCGCCAGCAATTATAGTTCTAAGATTTCCGCCTAATCCATCAATTATAGACTTAAATATTTTTCTTTTAGTTTCAATATTGCTATGTCTAAATAAAACTCTCATAATGTTAACTATAGTAGTTTCTTTCTGAGCTTTAATTTCTTTTAAAATCTTTTTATACATAATTTCAAGCATAAGTGGTACACATACAAAACCTGTAACTTTGTACTCTACTAAGTTACTTTGAATATATCTTAGACCATCACATATAGCAATTGTAATACCACAAGAGGTACCGAAAAGGAAAGTAGTTGTACTTTCAAATGTATGATGAAGCGGTAAAAAAGATAAAAATTTATCACTAGTATTTATATCTATCATTTGACTTAAAGCATATAAATCCATACAGATTGCATATTGTGAAAGCATAACAGCTTTTGCAATATTAGTAGTACCAGATGTAAATAAAATGATACTCATAGATTTATTATCTATTTTTAATTCATTATATTTTTCTTTATCTAATGAATATCCTTCTTTCAATAATTTAGAATAAGATAAAATAGAATCTTTATCTTTGGTATAATCCATACATATTTTTACTTTGCAATCAGCATCTTTTAATATTTTGGCATATTTATCACTAAAAATAATACCATCAGCTTCACTACGTTTTAGTAAATCTATAAGCTCATTGTCTGGCAAAGATTTGTCTAGTGGAACAACTACTAAACCAGCAGTCGTAATTGCTAAATAACTTGTGCACCATTCATATCTATTATCTGAAATAATAGCAATTCTTTTGCAATCTAATTCCATAAGTTTTACTGCTAGAGCTTCAATATCTTGAGCAAATTGTTCATAAGTTATTTTTATATGCTCTTTGCTTTCTGGAGTTTCTTTATATTCAAAAGCAATAAGATCTTTGTATTTTGTTTTATATAAATTAACAAGCTCTCTAAAATCCTTTAACTTTTGTCCATCATATAATTTGTTATTCATATTATTCTCCAATCAATATATTTTACGTATGTATTGTATATCAAAATGTAAAAATTATCAAGTATAAATAAAAGGCTAAATGACGATACAGAATATAAAGTAAGCATAATAACAATTTTAAAAAGTAGAATATTAAAATTAATTTATTAAGTAAAAAATAAAAAGAATTTTATTGAAAAATTATTAAATTTTATGATAGAATAAAGAAAAAATAAAATAAGAGAGGATAATACAATGCAAAACGCTGAAAGCCTTGAGGCTGTATATATATATATATATATATATCGTAGGATTTAATAAAATAAGTTTATGTAAACATAGAATAAAAGCTATGTATTTTAGACGAATTTAAAAATCGTTTAAAGTACATAGCTTTTTGTATGCAAATTTAATATTAGATAATCAGAAATATGAATATGACAAATAAACTATAAAAGAAAGAATAGGCTTATATACAAGTTTATTATATGAGGATATATAAAATGAAAAAGATAGCGAAAAATAAAAGATTAACAGTTATAATACCAATAATATGTATAATTGTAATTATAGGAATAATAATAGGTGCAAATGTTATTAAAGTAAATATAGCAAATGGAAAATATAATTCATCTAATAGTGGCTCAAATAATAAAAATTTAATACCAGAGTATATAAAAGAAGGAATAACATTAGGCGGAATTACTGGAACATTAAAAGTATTAGATACGTCAGATGCAACAGCAAAACCAGAAGATATTACTAAGGGAAAAACCGCATATGTAAATGGAGTCAAGATAACAGGAACGAAGATAACGAGAGAGATACTAAAAATAGGAGACTATGTTGAATATACTCCAGATACAGCAAGTGCATATAGTTTAACTACAGCAGTATCAGGATATACAAGTAATCAAAGCATACCCCAAGAGACAATGAAGTGGCAAATAATGAGTGTAAATGAAGATGGAACAGTAGATTTAATAAGTGAAAGTCCCACAACTAAGAACGTTTATTTGAGTGCCTATTTAGGATATAATAATGGAGTTTGGATATTAAATGATATATGTTCAAAACAATATAGTAATAAATCTTTAGGAATAACAGCAAGGAGCATAAAGATAGAAGATATAGAAAGTAAATTTAGTGATAAAGGAATACAAGCTAGAAATGAATATAATCATTATGGTACAAATTACGGGAGTACTTATAAAATTATAAATCAAAATGACCGTACATATTATCCTTTGTTGTATTCTAGAGAAAATGGGTCAGGGATAGATACAGATACAATAAAAAAAGATGGAATAGGAAGAAGTGAAAGCTATTATACTACACCAACAACTGAAACAGGAACTAATGCAACAAGTCTTACTGCCACACAAACTTCTTATGCGTTAAATATAAGTACTAATAATAACTATTTTATAAATGAAGAATTTTATAATCTAATATCAAAAGGTGAATACACTATAGCATCTAGAGGAGTTCGCTGTTATTCAGACTCGCAAAATGATTGCATAGGTTTTGGACTTTTCAGAGTTGCAAATGATACAAAAGACTTTATTAAAAAAATTGTAAGCGGGGATCTTTCTGCTTCTTATGGTTCTTATGGTTCTACGGCTTTTGCTAGTTGGGGACTTGGATTACGTCCTGTAGCAACATTAGGAGCAAATATAGAATTTACTAGTGGAGAAGGAAGTATAGATAATCCATATAAGATAGCAATTTAATATTACATAGATATAAATATTGGGGGAGTACTTAAATGTATACCCTCTTTTTACTTGTCAAAAAATACATTTTATTGTATAATTTAAGTATTAGTTTGGAGGGAAAAATGGGAAATAACCGAAGAAGAAAAACAAGAAAATCAAATATAATAAGAGATACAATAAGTAATAAAAACTTTATAATTATTTCGTCTATTTTGTTAGTTATAATTGTTATATGTATTATTGTAAATATTATGCTTAATATAAATGAAGCTAAAAAGGTAGCAGAAGAGCAAAAAAGGATAGCTGATCATGTTGAAGAAATATATTCTTCAATAGAAAATGATATTGCTTCTATGAATGATTTTAAGGCAAATTCAATAATTAGACTTTCAGCAATAGGAGATATTTTATTAGGAAAAAGTATGCAAAAGAGTGGCAAAAATGCTAATGGGTTATATACAGATATATTTGAAGATATATCAAAATATTTTAATGATTCAGATATAGTAATGGGAACATATGAAACAGATGTTACTGATGAAAATAAAGCTTTTGCGAATAGCATAAAAGAATCAGGAGTAGACTTAGTAACACTTGCACATAATCATTCTTTAGATAATGGAATAGAAGCTTTAAATGCTACAAAAGAATATTTAGAATCTATTGGAATTCAAACTACAGGTATATATAATGAAGAAGCAAAAGATAGAGTAAAAATAATTGAAGTAAAAGGTGTAAAATTAGCCATATTATCTTATACTTATGATAGCAAAGAAGAAGGAGTAAATATATATAGCGAAGAGCTAGCAAAAGAAGATTTAGCTTATGCAAATGCAAATGCGGACTTTTTGGTAGTTCTTATGCACTGGGGAGATGTATACAAAAATGAACCAAATGAGAATCAAAAAGCACAAGCACAATTTTTAGTAGATAATGGGGCAGATATAATTATAGGTGCTCATCCATCTGTTGTACAAAAGATGGAAATATTACAAAATAAAGAGGGAAAAGACTGCTTAGTAGCATATTCTTTAGGAGATTTTACATCAGATTTTAGCTATGAAAATTCTAATTTAGAATTGATTTTAAATATTCAAATATATTATGATGCAGAAAATGATGTAGCTTCTTTATATAAAGTAGATTATGTACCTATATATATGAATGATTACGGTGCAAAAATTAAAGTAGATAGATATAAACTATTAGATATGAAAAGAGAAATTGCAAACTATGGAAAAGAAGGAAGTTCTTTAGATAAAGCAACTTATGAAAAATTAGTAAGAGGAATAGATAAATTAAGTGAAATTTTATATTAGGATTTTCAAATTGGGACGGTCCTTTTCGTAAAATTCTAAAATAGTTTTAATGACTAGCTTTAATATTTAATTATTTTACGAAAAGGACCGTCCCAATCGAAAAATATAGGTAAGGAGTGTAGATATGAAAGTAGGTTTTGTATCACTTGGATGTAGTAAGAATTTAGTAGATACTGAAATGATGATAGGGTTATTTAAAAAGAATAATTTTGAAATAGTAAATAACCCAAAAGAAGCAGAAATTATTGTAATAAACACTTGTGGTTTTATTGAGTCTGCTAAAGAAGAAGCGATAAACACAATATTAGAAATGGCAGAATATAAAAAAGAAAATTGTAAATATTTAATTGTTACAGGTTGCTTAGTAGAAAGATATAAAGAAGATTTAATAAAATCCCTTCCAGAAGTTGATTTATTTGTTAAATTTAGTGAATATAATTCATTATGGGAGCAAATTGAAAATGTTATAAACCATAATAATCAAAAAGATGAAAAATTAGATTTCTTAAATAGAGTAATATCTACTGGAACAAATTATGCATATATTAGAATAGCAGAAGGATGTAACAATTTTTGCACATTTTGTGCAATACCATATATTAGAGGTAGATTTACAAGTAGAAAGATAGAAGATATATTAGAAGAAGCAAAAATGCTAGCAAAAAAAGGCTATAAAGAATTAATAATTATAGCACAAGATACAACCAAATATGGCACAGATATTTATGGAAAACCAAGGCTTGCAGAATTATTACATGAAATAAGTAAAATTGATGGAATAGAATGGATTAGATTTTTATATGCATATCCAGAAACAATCACAGATGAGCTAATAGAAGAAGTAAAAAATAATGATAAAATATGCAAATATTTTGATATTCCAATGCAACATATATCAGATAGAATCTTAAAAAAGATGAATAGAAAAAGTACAGGTGAAAGCATAAGAAAATTAATTACTAAATTAAGAGAAAAAATTCCAAATGTAGTAATTAGAAGTACTTTAATGGTTGGATTTCCAGGAGAGACAGAAGAAGATTTTGAAGAATTATATGAATTTGTAAAATGGGCAAAATTAGATAAATTAGGTTGCTTTACATATTCGAAAGAAGAAGGCACAGCTGCTTTTAATATGGAAAATCAAGTTCATCCAATGACTAAAAAGAAAAGATATAATAAAATAATGGCTCTTCAACAAAAAATATCTGAAGAAAACATGAAAAAGCATATTGGTAAAACTCTAAAAGTATTAGTTGAAGAACCAGGAGTAGGAAGAACATACATGGATGTTCCAGATATTGATGGAGTAATATATATAGAAGGAAATGCAAAACAAAATACTTTTGTAAATTGCAAAGTAACAGGATTTAAAGAATATGATTTAATCGGAAAAGTAATTGTCGAGGCCTAAAATTAAAATATTAAAGAAAAGGACAAAAATAAGGAAAATTTTCTTATTGTAAGTGAGGTAAAATGAAAATACTAATTGTAATTGATCAATATGATAATCTAAGCAATGGAACTACGATATCAGCTAAAAGATTTGTAGATGGATTAAGAAAAGATGGAAATGAAGTACAAATATTAAGTACAGGAAAAGATGAAGAAGATAAGGTTTCGTTAAAAACATACAAATTTCCTAAAATAATAGATAAATATTTTAAAGCAAATGAAATGGTGTTTGCAAGACCAGATGAAGAAGTTATGAGAAATGTATTTAAAAATCAAGATGTAATACATTTTTATATGCCATTTAGACTTGCTAAAAAAGGTGTAAAAATAGCAGAAGAGATGAATATACCACATACTACTGCTTTTCATGTACAACCTGAAAATATAACATATACAATGGGCTTAGGAACTCATCATCATTTAAATGATACAATATATACATATTTTAGAAATTATTTTAATAGATTTAGACATATACATTGCCCAAGTAATTTTATTGCAAATAGATTAAAAGAGCATGGTTATACTGCAAAACTTCATGTAATATCTAATGGAGTAGGTGAAGAATTTAAATATAATAGAAAAGAAAAGCCAGAAGAATTAAAAGATAAAACAGTAATTACAATGGTTGGAAGATATGCACCAGAAAAAAGACAAGATGTACTTATTGATGCAATAAAGAAATCAAAGTATGAAAATAAAATTCAACTCATTTTAGCTGGAAAAGGCTTATGCTATGAGCAATATGAAAAACAGGGAGAAAATCTTACAAATAAGCCAATCCTTAAATTCTATCCAAAAGATGAATTAGTAGATTTATTATCTTACACAGATATATATGTGCATAGTGCAGATGCAGAAATAGAAGCTATATCATGTTTAGAAGCAATTGCATGTGGAAATGTACCAATAATATCAAATAGCAATGAATCTGCAACTGTACAATTTGCAATGGATGAAGATAGTTTGTTTGAACATGGAAATAGTGATGATTTAGCGAGAAAAATAGATTACTTTTTAGATAATCCAAAAATATTAGAAGAAAAAAGAAAAGCATATTCAGAATTTGCAAATAAATTTAGAATAGAAAATAGTGTAAAACTAATGGAAGAAATGTTTAGAGAAGAAATAGAAGATTACAAAAAATTAGAAATTAAGTAAATAAAATAATATAAATTATACATAAGGAAAAATAAATTAAGAATAACAAAAAAATTAGTAATAAAGGAAGGAATAGATAAAGTAATGAATAAGAAAGGGGACTTATTACATCACTCGGTAATCTACAAAATATTAAGTAGTTTATTATATTTAATTGCATATCCTATTCTATTTTTACTTACAAAAATATGGATGGGATTAAAAATAGAAGGAAGAGAGAATTTAAATAAAGTAGGAGATGAGTATATTACAGTTGCAAATCATATTAATATGATAGACTGTGCAATGATAACTTTATCTATATTTCCAAGAATTCCATATTTTCTAACTTTGCAATCTAATCTAGAAATACCAATTATTAAATATTTAGTAATGCTTTTTAGAGGAATACCAATACCAAGAAATGTTGCGGGAAAAGAAAGAATGGTAAATACAATAGATGGATTACTAAAAAGAGGAGAAGTTGTGGGAATATATCCCGAAGGACATCTAATACCATATTATGATGGGATTAGGGAATTTAAAAATGGAGCATTTAACTTTGCTGTTAAAAATCAAGTACCAATTTTGCCAATAGTTTTTACATATAGAGAGCCAGAAGGAATAATAAGAAAATTTAAGAAAAGACCTTTTATAACATTAACAATATTAGAACCAGAATATCCAAAAGCAGAAATGTCAAAAGCAAATGTAGAAGAACTAAAAATAAGAGTTCAAAGAAAAATGAGATTAGAAAGAAAAATAAAAAAATTATATAACGAAAACGAAGAAATGCAGGAAGAAAAGGCATAGAAGTTAGTAAGTGTTTGAAGAAACTTACAAAATATAGGAGAGCACATGCTCTCCTCTTTGATTTTTCTATAAAAGGTAAAAATTAACTTATCAAAATATAAAACAAATGTTTACAAAACAATTGTACGATGATATAATATAAAATAGCAAGTAACATACAAAGCAAAAAATAAATTTAAATACAAAAAAATGAGGTGAAAAAATGAGTATGTATTTATGCATAGACCTAAAAACTTTTTATGCTTCTGTAGAGTGCGTTGAAAGAAAGTTAGATCCTTTTAGTACAAATTTAGTAGTGGCAGATGAATCAAGGGGAAAAGGTACAATTTGTTTAGCAGTATCACCAAGAATGAAAATGTTAGGAGTTAAAAATAGATGTAGACTTTATGAAATACCACCAAATATTAAATATATAATAGCAAAGCCTAGAATGAAAAAATATATAGAATATTCAGCAAATATTTATGCTATTTATTTAAAATATCTATCTAAAGAAGATATATATGTTTATTCAATAGATGAAGCATTCTTAGATGTAACTAAGTATTTGAAATTTTATAAAATGGATGAAATAGAACTTGCCAAAACAATCTTAAAAGATATATATGATACTTATGGATTAACTGCAACTGTTGGAATTGGTACAAATTTATATTTAGCAAAAGTAGCACTAGATATAATGTCAAAACATACACCAACCAATATAGGATATCTAGATGAAGAAAAATATAAACTTAAACTTTGGCACCATAAACCATTAACAGACTTTTGGCAAATAGGAAAAGGTATTGAAAGAAGGCTTAATAAAAAAAGAATATATGATATGTATGATATAGCTCATACAAATCCAAAAATATTATACAAAGAATTTGGTGTAAATGCAGAATTTTTAATAGACCATTCATGGGGAAAAGAAAGTTGCACAATAGAAGATATAAAAAAGTATAAAACAAAAAATATATCAATATCTTCTAGCCAAGTATTATTTGAAGATTATAATTTTGAGAATGCAAGAATAGTACTTAAAGAAATGGTTGAATTAAATAGCATTAAATTAGTAGAAAAAAATCTTATAACAGATACAATAGGCTTGTATATAGGCTATTCAAAAAATATAATTAATTCAACAGGTGGTAGTTTAAAAATAAGTAATTATACAAATACATATTCTAATTTAATACAATATTTTTTAAAACTTTATGATAGTACAACTAATAAAACTGTGCCAATAAGAAGAATAGGAGTAAGTTTTAATAGACTAGTAAGTGGAGATGAAGAACAACTTAGTTTATTTGAAAATCAAGAAAAAATAACAAAAGAAAGAAAAATAGAATTGGCAATAAGTGATATAAAACAAAAACTAGGAAAAAATGCAATAATAAGAGGGATGGATTTAGAAGAGGGTGCTACAACAATACTTAGAAATAAACTTATAGGAGGTCATAATGCTTATGATTAGGGAGGAAAGAGCAAGGTTATTTATGCCTTTTGATGCACTTACAGGATTTAAAGAGGCATTAAAAGAAAAAGAGAAAGTGCATATAGATAGAAAAGAATTGTCAGATGAAGTAAATGAAGAATTATCAATGAAAATAAAAGCAATGGATATTAATAAAATTATAGAAGTTACATATTATGATGGAGATAAATATACTAAGATTGAAGGAAAAGTAAACAAAATAGATAAACTAAATAGGAGAATAATAATAGACAGCAAAGAAATAAATCTATTTGATGTGATAGGAATTGAAATTGTGTAAATAGCAAAAACTAAAAAAGTTTCGAAAAATCGTTTGACAAATAAAAAAATATATGATATTATTTAATTACAAGTAAATGAATCTTGAATGTCGCTAGTTATTCAAGTTATAACAGTATGTGTACCGCGAATGCACATACTATTTTTTTATAAAAAAATAGGGCAGACCGCGAATCTACCCTACGACTAAATACAAGCTAAAATAACAAAACAACATTGTAAATTAAATTAATTACCATACACATAACAATTCCAATAATAGTTGGTAATAAAAATGAAATAGCAGTCCACTTTAAACTTTTGGTTTCATTCTTAATAGTAAGAAGAGTGGTAGCGCAAGGAAAATGCAAAAGTGAAAATATCATAACATTTATAGCTGTAATTATAGTCCAACCATTTGTAGATAATATTTCAAATAACGCTTTAATACTGCTCATATCAACTAAACTTCCAGCACCTGTATAACACATAAGAATAATAGGAAGAACAATTTCATTAGCAGGAAGCCCAAGTATAAAGGCGGTTAAAATATATCCATCTAACCCCATAAGTTTAGCAAAAGGATCAAAGAAACTTGCAATATAATAAAGAATACTATTATCTGCTATTTGAACATTAGAAAGTAGCCAAATTAAAATTCCAGCAGGAACGGCAACAGATAAAGCTCTACCTAAAACAAATAAAGTTCTATCAAGTAAAGAATGAATAAGTATTTTACATATTTGTGGTTTCCTATATGGTGGTAGTTCAAGTAAAGTACAATCAGTAGCACCCTTTAAAATTGTTTTAGAAAGAATGTATGATGTTAGAAAAGTAAATCCAATTCCTATACATATAACTATAAATACTATAAAAGTAGCAATTAAGCTAGATTTTAGACTTTCTCCTGCACTTGCAGCACTAGTAAAAAATATAGTAGCAATAGTAATTAAAAAAGGAAATCTACCATTGCAAGGTACAAAAACATTGGTAAGAATAGCAATTAACCTTTCTCTTTTTGAACTAATAATACGGCAGCCAATTACTCCTGCAGCATTACAACCGAATCCCATACACATAGTGAGAGATTGTTTACCAGAAGAATGACATTTCTTAAAGCATTTATCTAAGTTAAAAGCTATTCTAGGCAAATATCCTAAATCTTCTAATAAAGTAAAAAGAGGGAAGAATATAGCCATAGGAGGAAGCATAACACTTACAATCCAAGTAACAGTTTTATAAACTCCATCAAAAAGAAGTGAAAGAAGCCAAGAAGGAGTATGTATACAAATAAATAAATTTTTAAGTATTGGTTCAAACCAAGCAAAAAAATTAGAAAGTACTTCTGATGGATAATTAGCACCAACTATTGTAATCCAAAATATTAGGCAAAAGAAAAGTATCATAATAGGAATACCAAACTTTTTAGATGTAAGAATTCTATCTATTTTTTTATTTCTTTCATTGTAATCTTCATTTTTTACAGTAACAACTTCAGATACAATTTCATGAGCCTTATCAAAAACTTTATCTAAGAATTCTTTATTATCATTTAAAGGAATATCAATTGTGTTGGGCGAAAAATTTAATTTGTTATTACAAACATTTGAAATAGTAGAAATTAAATCTTTTAAAGTTTTTTTCTTTCTTGCAATAGTTCCAACAACAGGAACACCAAGAATTTGAGAAAGTGTATCTAAATCAACACTAATACCTTTTTTCTTAGCTTCATCTAATAGATTAACGCAAACAATTACATTTTTAGTTAAGTTCATAATTTGAAAAACTAAATTTAAATTTCTTTCAAGTAAAGTTGCATCAACAATAACTAAGGTAGCATTTGCTTTGCCACTTTCTATGTAATCTCTTGCAATTTTTTCTTCTTCAGAATCAGCCATAAGAGAATATGTACCTGGAATATCTACAAGTAAAAATTTTTGATTATTATACGAACAAATACCAGCTGCATTTTCAACTGTTTTTCCTGTCCAATTTCCAGTATGTTGATTTAAACCAGTAAGAGCATTAAAAATAGTGGACTTGCCAACATTAGGATTTCCTGCAATTGCAACAGTAAAATCAAAATTAGAAAAGTCTTTTGAATTATTAGAAACTTTCTTACCAGTAGAGCTATTAGATAAGCCCATAAAATTCACCTCTTTCAACAGAATAAAAATTAAATATAGTAAAAATAACATGTAAATAGTAAATATAAATTATAAAGTTGTTGTTAAAATACTATGTATAATGCTAGTACCAATATAACAAAACCGAACAAGAATACTAAATTAAAAACCAAAATTAAAAGACTAGCATATTAAACAAAATAAAACTAAAAGTGGCTATAAATCAATAAAAAATGAATACATACTTCTAGAAATATAGTAAAATAGGCAAAATCAAAACAAAACAAAAAATATTAAAAAAATTTCAAAAAAGTATTGACAAAGAAAAAGAAAAATAGTAAAATTAAAATCGAACAGAAGTTCAAAATAAAATAACCTAAAACCTAAATTTCTATTCTGAGGAGGAACTGGTATGAATAAAGTAAAATATGAAAATAAAACAATAGCTTATACAGTAAATAGAGCAAAAATAAAGAATTTTTATATTACAATACAAAATGGCGAAGTAGTAATAAAAGCTCCACGTTTTGCTACCAGTTCTCAAATTCAGAATGTGGTAGAAGCTAAAAGACAATGGATAATGCAAAAATTACAAGAATATAGAGAATCACCAACAAAAGTTAAAGAATATGCAGATGGTGAAAAGTTTCAAATTCTTGGAGAAGCATATTATTTAAATATATATTATAAAGATATTAATATGGCAATGTTAAATGTTGAAAATGGAAAAATAGCTATAATATTACCATTAAGATATGCAGAAGAAGATAATACAGAGCAAATAAAAAAGATGATAGATAAAATGTATTATATGATAGCAGAAAAAGAAGTAGAAAACTCAATGGAAAAAATGAGAAAATTAGTTGGACTAGCACCAGAAGAATATAGAATAAAGAAAACAAAATCAATCTGGGGAAGTTGTTCATCAAATAGAAAAATAACAATAAACCAAAACTTAATGATGTACAGCAGAAAAGCAATAGAATATGTAGTACTTCATGAAATATGCCACTTAAAATATATGAATCATTCAAAAAAGTTTTGGGCAATGGTAGAAAAATATATGCCAGATTATAAAGAGGCAGAAGAAGAATTAAAAAAATAAAAATGGACTAATTATTTAGTCCATTTTCTTTTACTTCAACAACAATATTATATGCATCATCATCTCTAATAGCAATTATATTACCTCTAAATTCATATGCTCTAGGATCACCAAATGGGCTTGCAAAAATAGGAGAAATAAAGGTATTTTCTAATAAACCTAAATCATATAATCTTCTAGTAATTCTATCATCACAAGAAATCTTTTTCACAATTCCTTTTTCATTTAATTTTAAATTATTTAAAGTTGTAAACATAATATACCTCTATATATTTATTTTATGCACTAATTGACATATAAGTTATAATGAATTAAAATATGTTTGAAAAATATAAAATAAACAAATAAAGACATATAATCATTAAAATATATGATTATATAAATAAAAAATGGAGGAAATTATGGAAAAATTAAGAGGATTTGAAATAGCAAAAGGATGGGAAGATAAAAATATTAATCTACCAAAAAGAACAACAAAATATGCAGCAGGTTATGATGTAGAAGCAGCAGAAGATATAGTTATACCAGCTTTTAAACCAGGAGTAAAACCAACATTAGTACCGACAGGTTTAAAAGCATATATGCAAGACGATGAAATGCTTTGCCTATATAATAGAAGTTCAAACCCAAAGAAAAAAGGATTAGTTTTAGCAAATAGTGTTGGAATAGTAGATAAAGATTATTATGGAAATTCAGATAATGATGGTCATATAATGTATGCATTTTGGAACTTTAAAGACGAAGATATAAAAGTTGAAAAAGGAGAAAGAATAGGACAAGCAATATTCCAAAAATATTTAGTTGTAGATAATGATGTAGCAGGAGGAGAAAGAACAGGAGGATTTGGTTCTACAGATAAAAAATAGTTATATAATATGGCAGAATAATAAAATATTATTAAAAGACTTAGATAATAATATAATAGATAAAAAAATATTGTAATATAAAAAGCTAAAAGGGAAATACTAAAGAAAAAATACTTTACTAAAAGTGGAGGAAATGTTGAAAACCATATTATATAATGCCAATATAATTACAATGTGCAAAGAAGATGAAATTGACGAAAAGAAAATAAGATATTATGAAGCACTATGCTTTGAAAATGGAATAATTAAAAAAGTAGGAACAAATGAAGAAGTACTAAAATTAAAAGATAATAATACAAAAGTAGTAGATATGGAAGGAAAAACAATCCTTCCTAGTTTTATTGATTCTCATAGTCATTTTTCAGCAGTAGCAAATTCTTTTTTACAAGTAGACTTAAATGAATGCAAATCATTTGAAGATATTAAAAATAAAATATTAGAATACAAAGAAAAGAATAATATTAAAGATGATGAATGGATTATTGCAAATGGTTATGATAATACTTTTCTCAAAGAACAAAAGCATCCAACAATTCGCTTTTTAGATACATTAAATATAAATAATCCAATTGTACTAAAACATAAATCAGAGCATATGGGAGTGTTTAATAAAAAAGCACTAGAGTTATTAGGTATAACTAAAAATACTAAGTCACCAGAAGGTGGAAAAATAGAAATAAAAAATGGAGATTTAACAGGATATTTAGAAGAAATTGCATTTGTAAGTTATTTAAAAAAAGTGCCTATGCCTAGTATGGATAAACTACTTAAGGCATATGAAAAAGCACAAGATGAATATATATCTTATGGAATAACAACTATTCAAGAAGGATATATGTCAAAAGAGTTATTAAATATATATAGAGTGCTAGTAGAGAAAAATATATTAAAATTAGATGTAGTAGGATATCCAGATTTTAATAGTATAGAAGAATATAAAAATGCTTTTCCTAAGTCAATAAAAAAATATAATAATCATTTTAAAATTCAAGGAATAAAGATGATACTAGATGGTTCTCCTCAAGGAAGAACTGCCTGGATGAAAGAACCTTATGAAGAAGATGAGGAGGCAAGTAGTAGCAATCAAAATTATACAGGTTATCCAAGTATGAAATATGAAGATATTTTAAAAAATATAGAATATGCAAAAGAAAATAATATGCAAATATTAGCTCATTGTAATGGAGATAGAGCAGCAGAAGAATATATAAAAGCATTAAAAGAGTGCAGAAAAGATAGTAAGGATATACAAAAAATTAAGGAAATAAGACCAGTTATAATTCACGCTCAACTAATTACAAAAGAAGAATTAAAAGAAGCAAAAGATATAGGAGCAATACCATCATTTTTTGTTGCCCATGTATATTATTGGGGAGATATTCATATTAAAAACTTTGGAATAAATAGAGCAAAAAGAATAAGTCCAGTAAAAGAAGCGGTAGATAATAATATGGTATTTACACTTCATCAAGATTCACCAATAATTAAACCAAATATGTTAGAGACAGTTTGGTGTGCAGTTAAAAGAGAGACAAAAGCAGGAGCTATATTAGGAAAAGATGAAAGGATATCTGTATATGATGCTTTAAAAGGAATAACAATTAATGGAGCATATAGTTATTTCGAAGAAAACGAAAAAGGAAGTATAAAGATAGGTAAAAGAGCAAATTTAGTTATATTAGATAAAAATCCATTAGAAGTAGAAATAGATGAGATACCTAAAATAAAAGTTCTTCAAACAATTATAAGTATGTAAAGTGTAAAATACAAGTAAAAACTCGAAATATATCGAAAAATATTGTATATTGATAGAAAATGTAATATAATATGAATGTATTTTCGCTTGCACTAGAAAAACTTAATTCTAGGAGGAAAATTATGGGTACGAAAGAAAGCTTCTATGTGGACATGAGTACATCTTGCTCAAATGTAACTGGTTCTGCACATTTAGAAAATGTGCGGTTCCCAAATGCCACAAATACTAAGTTCTTAGTAGATTGTGGACTTCATCAAGGAAAGGAAGAATGTAGTTTTATTCATGGAAAAACGGCAGATGATTTAAACCAAATGTTATTCTTTAATCCAGAAGGAATTTCTTTTACTCTGGTTACACATAACCATGTAGATCATACAGGAAGGCTGCCTTTATTAACCAAAAGAGGATTTAAAGGTAACATTTATATGACCGAAGATACTAGAGTTTTATTACCATTAGCTTTAAATGATTCTCAAAAGGTTCTTCGGGATGTGGCAAAAAGAAACAATAAAAAACCACTTTATATTGATACTGACGTGGAAAATGTATTAAGGAAAGCACAAGCTTGCAAAATGGAAGAAACTAAGCAAATAGATGACCACATCAGAGTTACCTATTTCAATAATGGACATCTAATCGGTGCGGCAATTATACTAGTTCAAATAAGTTACCCTGAAAAAGAAGATATTAATTTGCTATTTTTAGGGGACTATAATTATAAAAATATTTTTTTGGACTTGGCCGAATTGCCACAATGGGTAAAGGACTTAAGGCTTATAGTTGTAACAGAGTCAACATATGGATATATGGATTCAAGTGAAATCAATAATTGCTTTGAAGAAAATATCCTTAGCTGCCTGCATGATGGAGGTACTGTGGTTGCTCCAGTTTTTTCATTAGGAAGAGCTCAAGAAATACTTTACGTATTAAAAGAGCTCCAAACTCTGAAAGAATTGGATCGTTCTATTCCAGTATATCTTGATGGCAAACTTTGTTTTAACTATACAAGTTTGTTTACAAGTGGTAAATTGAATATTAAGCCGAGTATGATTGATTTTTTGCCAGACAATCTTACATTTGTAGATAAAACTACAAGAGATAAGGTTTTACATGGAAAAGAACAAAAAATCATTCTTACAACATCTGGAATGGGAAACTATGGACCAGCTCAATTGTATATTCCTGAATATATTAGAAGACCAGGCTCAATGATTCATTTTACTGGCTACACTGCTCCTGACACATTGGGTGGAAGATTAAAAAATACACCATTGGGTGGAACAGTACAAGTAGGTGGGCTTGTGGTTGAAAAGAATTGTTTGGTTGAATATACAAATCAATTCTCAGCACATGCAAAAGCAGATGAATTAATACGGTTTTTAAAGGAATTCAAAAGGTTGGAACTGGTTCTGGTAACTCATGGAGAAGAAAAAAGCAAGGAGATGCTTGCAAACAGAATAGTAAAAGAGGTGAAACCTAAAGCTGTAGGAATTTTTGACAGCAGATATTTGTTTAGAGTCAATGCCTATGGCTTGGTGAAAACCATGAGTACCAAATATCTGTAAAAGAAAAGTAGAAAATTAAAGAAATAGAAGCTGAATTAAACTCAACGCCTTATTGAATATATTCAATAAGGCGTTTTCCTAGATTAAATAAAATATTGCTCTTGACATATTATGGAAAATAATGCTAATATTATTAATATAAATTAAATAATTTTAGCATTATTTTTATTCCAAAAAGGATGTATTATGATTTATTTCTTTATTTTATTTATTTCAATATTTTACCTAGTGAGGAAAATTATATGTAAGATAATAGCATATAAAATAAAAAAACAACTATCTATTTATGATAAACCTCACCATTATTAATCTTAAAAGCTCTATATATCTGCTCAAGCAAGAAAACTCTAATTAGTTGATGAGGAAAAGTCATTTTAGAAAAGCAAATGGATTCTTTGCAAGTTTTTCTTACTTCATCATTAAATCCAAGAGAACCACCAATAACAAAATTTATTGTACTGTTTATTAATTGTATATCATTTATTTTTTCAGCAAATCCTTTAGAACTTAATTCTTTACCTTTTAAATCTAAACAAATATTATATGCTTCTTTAGAAAGATGAGAAATAATATCTTTGCTTTCTGCATCTATAACTTGCATCTCTATTGATGAATTTGCCCTGTCTGGTATCTTTTTATCTTGTAATTCAATAATATTTAAATTGCAATATTTAGAAAGTCTTTTAGAATATTCATTTATTGCATCTCTTAAATATTGCTCTTTTATTTTTCCAACACAAACTATATTAATATGTACCATAGTTCCTCCTATAATATGATTTAATTATAGTATATTTTTAAGAAAAAATAAATAAGAAAATTAAAAAGTAAAAAAATATCAAAGATTTATATGTAAATAAAATAAAAAAATAACTAGGTAAAAATAATAAACAAAACATTTTAAAGATAAAAAATGCAAGTAAAATTGAAAAACAAGTAAGTAAAATCAAGAAAATAGCCTTAAACACTTGACAAATGAGTCAAAATGGTGTAAAGTATATATGTTTTACACATACTTTGTAAACGAATAAAATATAAAGAAATTTTATACACAAGCCGAATACTTTCTAGTATAAAAAGAAGGGAAGATAAATGGATAAACATATAGAAGTAAGTATGTTATGTGAGATATATGGTAAATTATTAACTGAAAAGCAATATAGTGTCTTAAATGACTACTATAATAATGATTTATCTTTATCAGAAATAGCAGAAATTCATCATATATCTAGGCAGTGTGTAAGAGACTTTATAATGAAAGGAGAAGGTAAACTTTTCGAGTACGAAGAAAAGTTAGGCATAATGAAAAAGACACAAAGACAAGAAAAGCAAATTCAAACAATATTATCTCAAATAAGTGAAATACAAAACAATTCATCAGATAAGAAAATTGAAAAAATATTGAATGAAGTACAAAAAGAATTAAGCGTTTTAGTTTAAATAAAACTTACAAATATTTTTTCAAAAAGGAGGATTTAATAAATGGCTTTTGAAGGATTATCAGAAAAGTTACAAGCTTTTACAAAAAAATTAAGAGGAAAAGCTAGAATAACTGAATCAGAGTTAAATGAAATGCTAAGAGAAGTAAAACTCGCATTACTAGAAGCAGATGTTAATTACAAAGTAGTTAAGGAATTTGTAAACTCTATTCATGATAAAGCCTTAGGTCAAGATGTACTTAAATCCTTAACACCAGGTCAGCAAGTTGTAAAAATTGTTAAAGATGAGCTTATAGACCTTCTAGGTGGAACAGATAGTAAAATAGCATTTTCACCAAACCCACCAACAGTTATAATGCTAGTAGGTCTTCAAGGTTCAGGTAAAACTACAACTGCAGGAAAAATTGCAAATTTACTTAGAAAGCAAGGCAAAAAGCCATTATTAGTTGCATGTGATGTATATAGACCAGCAGCTATAAAACAGCTTCAAGTAGTAGGCGCACAGCTTAATATACCAGTATATGCTAATGAAACAGATAAAAATGTTGTAAGAATTGCAAAGCAAGCTAAAGAAATAGCTATCAGCAAATTAAATGATGTAGTTATATTAGATACAGCAGGTAGACTTCAAATTGATGAAAATCTAATGCAAGAATTAAAAGATGTTAAATCAAATGTTAAACCACATGAGATTTTACTTGTTGTTGATTCAATGACAGGTCAAGAAGCTGTAAATGTAGCTAGCAAATTTAATGAAGATTTAGGGATAGATGGGGTAATTCTTACAAAATTAGATGGTGATGCACGTGGTGGTGCAGCTATATCTGTTAAAAAAGTTACTGGTAAACCAATTAAGTTTGTAGGAACTGGTGAAAAGTTAAATGAAATTGAAGAATTTCATCCAGATAGAATGGCATCAAGAATCTTAGGCATGGGTGATGTACTATCAATTATTGAGCAAGCAGAAGAAGCTTTTGATAAAGAAGAAGCTGAAAAGCTAGAAAAGAAGCTTAGAAAAAATAAAGAATTAGATTTAAATGATTACTTAGCTCAATTAAAACAAGTAAAAAAGATGGGTTCATTTTCATCAATACTTAAAATGATACCAGGAATGAATAAACTTAGTGTAAATGTAGATGATAAAGAATTTGTTAGAATAGAAGCAATAATTAGTTCAATGACAAATGAAGAAAGAGAAAATCCAAAACTTTTAAATGCATCAAGAAGAATTAGAATTGCAAAAGGTAGTGGAACACAAGTACAAGATATTAACAAATTTATGAAATCATTTGAACTAACTCAAAGTATGATGAAAAAAATGAAAACAGGTTCTTTAGATCCAAGAATGAAGAAAATGATGAAAGGATTAAATTTAGACAAAATGTCTG
Source organism: uncultured Clostridia bacterium (assembly GCA_944392515.1). Lineage (GTDB taxonomy): Bacteria > Bacillota > Clostridia > TANB77 > CAG-508 > CAG-793. The sequence goes on along the minus strand of CALXWV010000001.1, from coordinate 32,442 downwards.
AAGATGAACTTCAAGAATTGGAAAAGAAACTTGGAAAATAAATTAATTAGATATTAAGTTTTTAACTTTATATAAATACTTTGATAATTTTAATAAGCTTTAAAATAAATAAGCTTAATGTAAAATTATCTGAAATTTTTAGGAGGTGATACTATGGTAAAAATAAGATTACAAAGAGTAGGAGCAAAAAAAGCACCTTTCTATCACATTGTTGTAGCTGATTCAAGAGTTGCTAGAGATGGAAAAATAATTGAACAAATTGGAACATATGATCCAATGACAAATCCATCAACAATAGTTTTAGACAAAGAAAAAGCAGACAAATGGATAAAAAACGGAGCAAAACCTACAGACACTGTAAAAGCTCTAATTGCTAAAGCAAAATAATTTAGCTATATTAAAGATTTAGCAGCAGAACAAAAGGATAGAGCAACTAAAAATTAATAGCTAAGTATTAGAAAAAGTAAGAAAGGAAAATAAATGGAAGAAGTATTAAGAACCATATTAGCAAACTTAGTAGAAAACCAAAAAGCTGTTTCAATCGAACATAAAGAAATAGATGGAACAGATACTTACTATGTAAAAGTTGCACAAGATGAAGAAGGAAAAGTAATAGGAAGACAAGGAAAAGTATGTAAAGCAATAAAAGCTTTATGCAAAGCCTTAGGAGCAAAAGAAGGAAGAAGAGTAGAAGTAGTATTTCCATTTAAACATAAAAAAGGTGCAAATAACTAATATATAAGATTTTATATAAAAAATCTTGATAGTTAGCTCACATAAAGAAAGGGTATTAAATGCAAGATAAATTTGAAGTTGGTAAAATAGTTAATACATTTGGTATAAAAGGTGAAGTTAAAGTTAATTTATATACTGAAGATATTAGCAATTTTAAAACTAAAAGTAATGTATATGTTAATGATAAAGAAATGCAAGTAGAAAATTCTAGACTTCAAAAAAATATGCTAATTTTAAAATTAAAGGGCATAGATAATATGAATGATGCAGAGGATTTAAGAGGAAGCATTATTAAGGTTAATAGAAGTAAAAATGACCTTCCAGAAGGAACATATTATATAGCAGATTTAATAGGATTAGATGTTTATACAGAAGAGGGAAACTTACTTGGAAAAGTTACAGACATATATAATACTGGTGCCAATGATATTTATACTGTAAAAACTCAAGATGGAAAAGAAGTATTACTTCCTGCAATTAAAGACGTTATAAAACAAGTAGACATTCAAAATGAAAAAATAATAGTTCACATTTTAAAAGGATTAATTTAAAAAGTAATTTTAGAAAGGACATAAACTTTTAGATGAAATTTAGTATATTAACACTATTTCCAGAAATGTTTGAGCCAATTAAGCACAGTATAATAGAAAGAGCAACTAAACAAAATCTTATAGATATTGATTTAATCAATATTAGAGATTTTTCAAAAGATAAGCACAAACATGTAGATGACACACCTTATGGTGGTGGAGCTGGAATGGTAATTAAACCTGATGTGGTTAAAGATGCATATAACTCTATAAAAGATGAAAATGCTAAAGTAATATATTTATCACCAAAAGGTAAAGTATTAAATCAATCTAAAGTAAAAGAACTTTCAAAAGAAAAACATTTAATTTTACTATGTGGACATTATGAAGGAATAGACCAAAGAGTATTAGATGAAATAGTAGATGAAGAGATTTCAATAGGAGATTATGTACTCACACGGTGGAGAGCTACCAGCAATGGTGCTTCTAGACAGTGTTAGTAGATATGTAGATGGAGTTTTAAGTGAAGATTCTACAAAAGAAGAATCATTTAGCTCTAACTTATTAGAATATCCTCAATATACTAGACCAGAAATATTTAATGGTACAAAAGTACCTGATGTATTATTATCAGGAAATCATCAAAAAATAAATGATTGGAGAAAAGAACAATCATTAAAAATAACTTATCTAAAAAGACCAGACTTACTAAATGAAAAAGAAAAAAGCCTGGCACAAAGTCTTATAAATAAAGACTAAATTAAAAATATTAAAGACAAAAAGTCTAAAATTTAAGAAAGGAGTTAAAATCATGGATATTATTAAATCAATAGAACATGAGCAATTAAAAAGTAAAGTTCCAGATATTCGTGTTGGTAATACTGTAAGAGTACACCAAAGAATAAAAGAAGGAAATAGACAAAGAATCCAAGTATTTGAAGGAATTGTCATTAAAAAGCAAAATGGTGGATTAAATGAAACATTCACTGTAAGAAGAGTAGCATATGGAGTAGGAGTTGAAAAAACATTTTTATTAAACTCTCCATTAATCGAGAAAGTAGAAACAGTTAGAGTAGGTAAAGCAAGAAGAGCTAAATTATACTACTTAAGAGACAGAGTAGGAAAAGCTGCTAAGACAAAGGAAAATGTAGGAGCAAGAATCGAAAACAAAGAAATAATTGTTAAAGAAGAAGTTCCTGCAAAAGAAGAAGTTACAGAAAATGTAACTGAAGCAGCAGTAGAAACTCCAGTTGAAGCTAAAGTAGAAGCACCAGCTGAAGAAACAAAAACTGAAAATACAGAAAATAAATAATTATAAGAAGAACTTTTGATTAATTTCAAAGGTTCTTTTTGTATAGTTGACAATTAAAAATAAAGGTTTTACAATAAAATTGGTGATATTATGGAACGTTTAATTTTTCATATAGATGTTAATAATGCTTTTTTATCTTGGACAGCAGTAGATATGCTAAAAAAAGGAGCTAAGTTAGATATAAGAACTATTCCAGCTATAATTGGTGGAGATGAAAGTAAAAGGCATGGAGTAGTACTAGCTAAAAGTAATATAGCTAAACAATTTGGAATAAAGACAGGAGAGCCAATATATTTTGCAAGAAAAAAGTGCCCTAATTTACAAGTATTTGAATCAAACCACAAAATGTATAGAGAATATTCAAATAAGTTATACAATCTATTTAAAGAATATACAAATATAATAGAGAGATTTTCAATTGATGAATGCTTTTTAGATATGACTAATTTTATAGGAAAAAATGAAAACTATTTAAGTATAGCAAAAGAAATATCTACAAGGATAAAAGAAGAGTTAGGTTTTACAGTAAATATAGGAATAGCGCATAATAAACTTTTAGCTAAAATGGCTTCAGATTTTGAAAAGCCAGATAAAATACATACCCTTTGGCCAGATGAAATAAAAATTAAAATGTGGCCTCTTAAAGTTAGTGAACTTTTAATGGTAGGAAGAAAGAGCTTGCCAAAATTAGAAAAAATGGGAATAAGAACAATAGGAGATTTAGCTAATTATAATAAAGAAGTTCTTTATAAAGCTTTTGGTAAATTTGGAAAAACAATTTGGGAATATGCAAATGGAATAGATAACTCTCCTGTAAACTATATAGAAGAAAAGCCAAAGGGAATTGGAAACTCAATTACTGTTCCACAAGATTTAAGTAATATAAACGAAATAAACAAAATATTATTAAAATTAACAGAACAAGTAACATATAGGCTTAGAAAAGAAAATATGATAGCAAATGTAGTAAACGTACAAATTAAAGATTCTAATTTTAGGGTATTTTCTCATCAACGTAAATTAGATACAGCAACATCTAGCACAAAAATAATTTATGAACAAGCTAAGAAATTGATGCAAGAATTATATTTAAAAGGAACTAGGGTAAGGCTAATAGGAGTAAGAGTTGATGATTTATTAGAAGAAAAAGATAAGCAAATTTCACTTTTTGATAATAAACAAAGCGAAAAACAAGAAAAGCTAGATGAAACTTTAGATAAATTAAAAGACAAATATGGAATGAATTTTATAAAAAGAGGAGGAGAAATATAGAGATAAATTCTAAATAACTTTAATATAAAGAAACAGCCACCATTGAATAAATTATGGTGGCTGAAGTTATGCATGATAAATTTTGCAAAGTGTAGGAATGTTTTGCTGAATCTTATTTGGCTCTACGAACTATATATATTCCGTGAAGCCTAAGACCAGACTTGGATACGTTTTTTACTTTACAACATACTATGTCTCCATGAGAAAGAGGCAGAATTGATCTAGGGCAGCATCTAAAATCTAACAGTCCAGGCACTACTGGGGTTACTTCCATAAAATAAGCTTGCATTGCTGTATTTTCATGGGAAACTTTAGCAAGACAGTAATCACCAGTGTGGTAGTTTTCCAAACTGTCAGAATAGGCTTGTTTGTAAGAGACTTCAGGATACTGTGTGCTTGAGTCTTTTGAGAGTAATTTCACATTTATTTTTTGACCAATGCGAAAATACTCTGCAGAACTTTTGACATGGCTTCTAGAAATCTCCTTTGCTCCACAGTGAAAGAAACAACCTTTATATTCCAAAAATGCATTTCGAGAAGGCAAAGAAATAACCGTAGCTTGGAAAATATCCCCGATTTTGAGTGTAGACATTGTATTGGACATCACAGCTTTTCGGGAATATTTTTTATTTTCGAGTTGCGTAAAATAAATTTCTTTACCCATAAGAAATGAGAGCTCAAAAGGTACTCCACTAGGAGAAAGCATTTCATAAATAGAAAATTCAGATTGCTCTATTTCAATTCTCCGTTGATCATCTTTGGAAATAACAATCAGACTATTAGTTTGATTGTTCCAACCTACTACAGTTCCCTTTTTGATTTCCATTTTTTACTCCTAATCCATTGTACATCATGCATCTCTTTTTATCTACAAGTTCCTACATGATTTATGTTAACATAAATCATGCAAAAAATCAAGGTAAATGGACAAAAAAAGCAATAATTATTAAATAACTAATAATTATTACTTTTTGATTGTTTATAAACTAAAATCTATTTTTCTTAATATACTTATAAGTAGTAAAACCAACTATCGCAACTACTACTAAAATAGCCGTAATATATAAGTTTGTATAAATACCTGTTTGAGGAATATCTTTTTCAGGTAATACATCTAATGCAATGATAGGGCATTTATCATTTTCTTCAAATCCAGGTTTTCCATTTTCATCATAAGTAATTTCTACATTTTCATTAGTAGGCAAGTTAATACCAACAATCTCTTGATTAAATTCTTTATTTAATGAAATTCTATAAGTAAATGTAGCTTCTTCACCAGGCCCTAAAGCTGGGATAGTCCAAGTAATTGAATTATCTTCTTTATTTACTTCAGCTGTTACTTCACCAATATTTGATTCAGTTAATTGTGCATAAGTAAAGTTATCTATAATATTTTGAGGGAAGTAATCTTTAATTACTATATTTTCTAATATATATTGTTCTTGTACTAAGCTTGCATAAATTTTATTTGTTACTGTATCTTCAAATTCTTCATCTTGAACATAGTAAACTTCACCTGATGTAGGTTTTGCAGCTGTACCAAATATTTTTTCTGCAACTTCTCTATATGTTGGCTTTGGATCTTCCTTAGAAATTTCAATCTCATCATCACTCATTTCAATTAACATTGAAATTAAATGAATACCTTTGTTTCCTAGTTCCACTATTTTATTTTTAGTAGGAACTTGAGTTGCTTCTGAATAAGTATCTCCGACAACACCTCTTGCAGTATTAGGAATAGCATCTGTTAATGTAATGATGTAATCTTCTGTATCTGGGTCATTATTTGTTTTTAGTAAAGAATAAGCAGCATCTAAACCAACTTCAACATTAGTTCTTGCACCCATAACATCTTCAGAGACTGTATTTAATGCTTCTTTAATTGTATCAGCATCATTTGTAAGACTTTCTGTTACAGTTATTGCATCTAAGTCAGTTCCTTCTATTGTATAACCTTCTTCATTTGTTTCAGTTGATGTAGCAAATTCAACTATACCTATTTTGATATTAGGATTTGCTGCCATTAATTTATCTACTAGAGTTTGAGCAGATTGAATAACAGCTTCTTTTCTAGTCATTGTTTCGCCATTGATAGAAACTTGATTAGTTGACATACTTCTTGAGGCGTCAATTAATAAAACGACATCTGCTTTTTTGTCTTCTAATTTTTCAGCATTATTTCTAGCAGTTAATTTAATATCTACATATTTTTCAGTAGTATTGCATTCAATCATTTTTTTCTCGAATTCACCATACTTACCAAAAGTAATATTGCAAATATTATCTTCAACTAAAGTCATAGTTGCTTTGTCTTTACTTACTGTAGCTGCAAAACATGATGTAGCAGTAAATAAAACAACAAATAAAGTAATTAAAATACCATAAATTGTTTTTTTCATAAATAAACTCCTTTTTATATATTTTGTACAGAATAAAAATTTTAATACTTTCTACATTATAATACATAAAATATTAAAATTCAACAAAAATATAAAAATGAAATATAAATGTAAAAAGAAAAAATAGTTACTTATAAAAGTAAGAGTTTTAAAAAGTAAAAATTTATTTAATAAATTGCAAAATCTAAAATATTATACTAAAATATAGCTACACAAAATATCTTATTTGTGATAGAATACTTTTGAAAATTAATTATAAAGATACTTAATCTAATAAAATTAAAGAAAAAATTTAATAATAATAGAAATAACGAAGGAAAGAAAGGAATAAAAAATGGCAACAATAATTGATGGAAAAAATCTAGCAAAAAACATTAGATTGGAATTAAGAGAAGAAGCGGAAAAATTAAAAGAAAATGGAATTATTCCGCATTTAGCAGTTATAATGGTAGGGGACAATGATGCATCAAAAGTATATGTTAGAAATAAAAGTAAAGCATGTGAAGAAATAGGGATAGAGTTTAAAGAATATTTACTTCCAAGTACAACTAAACAGCAGGAATTATTAGATTTAATAGATAAATTAAATAATGATAAAAATGTAAATGGCATATTACTTCAAAGTCCAATACCAAAGCCATTAAATATTCAAGAAGCATTTAATAAAATAAGCCCTGAAAAAGATGTAGATGGTTTTAATCCACAGAATGTGGGTAATTTGTGCATTGGACAAGATGGATTCGTGCCTTGCACACCTCTTGGAATTGTTACAATGCTTGAAAAGTATAACATAAAAATTGAAGGAGAAAAAGTTGCAATTATAGGAAGAAGTAATATTGTAGGAAAGCCAATGGCTCAATGTATGTTATCTAAAAATGCAACTGTAACAATTTGTCATTCAAGAACAAGAGAACTAAAGAAAGAATTAAAAGATGCAGATATTATAATTTCAGCAGCAGGAAAAAGAAATATGGTAACAGAAGACATGGTAAAAGATGGTGCAGTTATAATTGATGTAGGAATGAACAGAAATGATGAAGGAAAACTTTGTGGAGATGTAGATTTTGAAAATATAAGTAAAAAAGCATCATACATAACACCAGTACCAGGAGGAGTAGGACCAATGACAATAGCAATGCTAATGAGTAATGTAATTAAAGCAACAAAAAATCAAAATAAATAATGAGAGAGGCAATAATGGTAGCAGAAATAATACTTAATTCATCAGTAAAAAAACTTAACAGAACATTTGATTACAAAATACCTGAGAACTTAAATATAAAAATAGGTAGTAGAGTTTTTGTACCATTTGGAAATAAAAAAACTCCTGAAGAAGGTATTGTAATAGGTATAAAGGAAAAATCTGAATATAAAGTAAAAGAGATTTTAAATGTACAAAATTCAGAAATAAAAGAAGAATATATAAATTTAGCAAAATGGATGGCAAAAAGATATATCTGTAATTTATCTGATTGCTTAAAATTAATGCTACCACCTGGGACAACCAGTAAAAATACAGAAAATAGAGTAAAAGATAAAACAATTAATTTTATTTATTTAGCTAGAGATAAAGATGAAATTGAAGATGATATAGAAAATGGAAATGTAAAATCAGAAAAACAGAGAAATATTTTGGATTTTATAATTAGAAATGAACCTGCGACTATGCAGGATATAGAGATATTTACAGATGGAACTAGAAGCATTGTAAATACTCTAGTTAAAAATGGATATTTAGAAATATCAGAAGAAAAAGTTGAAAGAAATCCATTTATACATAAAGTAGAAAATAAAACTACAGATTTAAAACTTACAGATGAACAGCAAATTGCTATAGAAAAAATAAAAGAAAATGGAGAATACTTATTATACGGGGTAACTGGTTCTGGAAAAACTGAAATATATTTGCAGTTAATTGAAAAAAAACTAAAAGAAGATAAAAGTAGTATAATGTTAGTTCCAGAAATTTCTTTAACACCACAAACTGTAGACAGATTTATTGCAAGATTTGGAGAAGAACAAATTGCAGTTTTACATAGTAAACTATCTATAGGAGAAAGATATGATCAGTGGAATAAAATAAAAGAAGGAAAAGCTAAGATAATAATTGGCGCAAGGTCTGCAATATTTGCACCTGCAGTAAATTTAGGCTTAATTATAATAGATGAAGAACATGATGAATCTTATCAGTCTGAAATGTCTCCTAGATATGATGCAAAAGAAGTTGCAGAATATTTAGCAAAAGAAAATAATATTCCACTTATACTTGGTAGTGCTACTCCAGATATGAAGTCATATTATAAAGCTAAAAATGGAAAAATAGAACTTTTAACTTTAACTAAAAGAGCTAATAATTCAAATCTTCCAGCCGTAAAAGTAGTGGATTTAAGACAAGAACTTGCAAATGGTAATAAATCAATGCTAAGCGATTCTTTAAAAGAAGAAATAGAAAAAAATTTAATAACTAAAACTCAAACTATTTTATTTTTGAATAGAAGAGGCTTTTCAACATTTATAATGTGCAGAGATTGTGGATATACAGTTAAATGTAAAAGATGCAATATCACAATGACATATCACAAAAATGAAAATAAATTAAAATGCCATTATTGCGGTTATGAAGAACCGGTTGTTACAACTTGTCCTGAATGCCATAGCAAAAATATTAAATATTTTGGAGCTGGTACTCAAAGGTTAGAAGATGAAGTTCATAATCTTTTCCAAGAAGCAACAACTATTAGAATGGATGTAGATACAGTTTCAAAAAAGAATTCACATGAAGAAATACTAGATAAATTTAGAAATGAGAATATAGATATTTTAATTGGAACTCAGATGGTAGTAAAAGGCCACCATTTTCCAAATGTCACATTAGTAGGAGTTATAGCAGCAGATAGTAGTTTAAACTTTGGAGATTATAGAGCAAATGAAAGAACATTTCAAACTTTAACACAAGTAGCAGGTAGAGCAGGTAGAGGAGAATATGAAGGAAGAGTAATTATTCAGACATACAATCCAGATAATTATGCAATTGAATATTCAAAAGTTCAAGACTATGATTTATTTTATAATACAGAAATTGAACTAAGAAAACAATTGAAATATCCACCATTTTGCGATATAATAGTAATAGATATGTCTGCAAAAAACTTATATGAATTAAAAAAACTAGCAAAAGATTTGCACACATATTTAAAACAAAGGGTAATAAATGAAAAGTTTGGACTTTTGCTTTATAGCCCTGTACCATCACCTATTGATAAAATAAAAGATAGATATAGATGGCGTATGCTAATTAAGTGCATTTATGATGAAAGAGTAAATAATTTATTATCTGACGCATTTGAAGAATTTCTAAAGATGAATACAAAAACAGCTAGGGTAAATATTGAAATTAATCCAAATAATATGTTGTAATAAAAAATATAACGTGTATAAAGGAAAACTAGAATTACAAAAAATCTAGAGCTCATATTTGAAATTATTATTTAAACTGTAACTAATTATTAAGGAAGGAGAAAAAATGGCAATAAGAGAAATAAGAAAAGACGGAGACGAAATCCTAAGAAAAAAATCAAGAGAAGTAGAAACTATAGATGACAGAATTAGAGAACTTTTAGATGATATGTTAGAGACAATGCATGCTTCAAATGGTGTAGGTATATCTGCAGTTCAAGTTGGTATACTAAAAAGATTAGTAGTAATAGATTTATATGACGGAAATAAACCTTTAAAATTAGTAAATCCAGTAATAGTAAAACAAAAGGGAGAGCAAGAAGTAGAAGAAGGTTGCTTAAGTTTTCCAAATCAATTTGCTAAAGTAATAAGACCAATGGAAGTTACTGTTAAAGCACTAGATGAAAATGGTAAGAAAATAACTGTAAAAGGAAAAGAGCTTCTAGCACAAGCTTTAGCTCATGAAATAGATCATTTAGATGGTAAATTATTTATAGATATAATGGAGCCAGGAACAATGCAATATATTGAACCTGAAAATACTTCATCAAATAATTAAATAAATATCAATGTATTTCAGTAATAATCCCATGCAAAAAACATGGGATGTATTATTTAATAAAGAAAAATAAATAAGAAAGGAAATATTTTTAGAAGATTGTTAAAAATATTATAGGTAGAAAAATGAAAATTGTATTTATGGGAACACCAGATTTTGCAAGAGAATCTCTAGAAGCTATATATAATAGTGGTAATGAAATCTTAGCAGTTGTTACAAATCCAGATAAACCTAAAGGTAGAGGAATGAAAATGATTGCATCTTCAGTAAAAGAATTTGCATTAGAAAAAGGTTTAAAAATATATCAGCCAATAAAGGTAAGAAATAATGAAGAATTTATAGATGAAATAAAAGCTTTAAATCCAGATTTATTATGCGTAGTAGCTTACGGTAAAATTTTACCTAAAGAAATATTAGATATACCGAAGTATGGAGCAATTAATGTACATGGTTCACTTCTTCCTAAATATAGAGGTGCAGCACCTATTCAATGGGCTGTATTAAATGGAGATAAAGTAACAGGAATAACAACTATGTTTATGGATATGGGCATGGACACAGGAGATATGATATTAAAAGAAGAAGTAGAAATAGGTGAAGATGAGACAACAGGAGAACTATGGGATAGACTATCTAAAATTGGTGCTAAACTTTTAGTTAAAACTATAGAAAAGATAGATGGTGTTAAAGATAAGGAAAGTAAAAGTTTAAAAGAAATAAAAAAAGAAGTTGGAGCACAAAAACAAGGGGAAGACTATACAATAGCACCAATGCTTGAAAAAGAAATGGCAAAAATAAATTGGAATAAATCTTCAAATGAAATAAAAAATTTAGTAAGAGGTCTAAATCCAATAATGGGAGCATATTCTTTCTTAAATGGAAAGAAAATTAAATTTGGGAAAGTAGATACAGTATCTTTAGAAGAATTAGAAAATACATTTCCAGAAATAAAAGAGTATGAATGTAGAATGAAAAAGTTAGAACCAGGTACAATAGCTTTTGCTGACAATAAAAAAGGAATCTTTATAAAAACAGGAGAAGGATTTATAAAGGTGTTAGAACTTCAAGGAGAAAATTCTAAAAAGATGGATTTTAAAAATTTCTTAAATGGAAATAAATTGCAAGCTGGAGAAATTTTTGAATAACCTAAAAAATGATGTTCATTTTAGAGAAAATTAAAAAGAAAAATATCTTGTATTATTATTTTAATACTTTTTTATAGAAAATATAAAAAAGTATTGATAAATATATTTATTTAATATAAAATAGGATATATTAATAAACAGGGGAGGAAAAAGAAATGTTAAGAGCAAAAGAAGCAAGACAAGAAGCAAGAGAAGCATTATCAGGAAAATGGAAAAAAGCATTTTTAATATCATTAGTTTATATGATATTTACAATGCTAATAGGATTATTAGGAGCATTATTAGGTCCAATAAGTTTTTTAGTAAGCATCGCAGAGATAGTTATTCTGCCACCACTTACTTATGGAATGGCTTATTCATATTATCATCTAAAAAATGGTGAAGAAGTAAGTTACTTTGATTTCTTGAAAGTAGGATTTGGAAACTTTAAACGTAGTTGGGGAATTGCATGGAGAATATTTTGCAAATGTTGGTATTTAATACTAATACCAGTAATTTTAATGATTGTTATAATGATTATAGGGGTTTCATTAATTGCAACAACAAGTAGTACATTATCAAAAAAACCTATGCAAGAGCAGTATCTAAAAGCAAGTTATTCATCAACTCCTTATACTGACTATTACGATTATTATGATAATTATGATGACTATTTAGATGATTATTATGATTATAACTATGACTACAATTATGATAAAGACTATAATTATAATCATGACTATAATTATAAAGATAATTCAGTTTCAAGTAACGAAGTATCAAAGGCTTTGAGTGCCATAGTAGGAGCTTCAGCTGGCATAATTTTGTTGGTAATAGTTTTTTTTGTTGTTTATATATTAATACTAGTTTTAGTTATTAGAAAATTATTGCTATATGCTTTATCATACTATATAGCTGTAGCAAATGAAGGAATGGAACCAAAAGATACAGTACAAGAAAGTGAAAATTTGATGAAAGGTAATCGTGGTAGATTATTTTGCTTGATATTGTCTTTCATTGGATGGGCATTACTTGTGGGAATAGTAGAAGGAGTTTTATATATAATACCAGGTATAGGATGGTTATTTGGATTTATTGCATCAGCTGTAGGAACATCTCTATTAACACCTTATATGACATTTGCTATACTTGCATTTTATAAAGATTTAAAAGGTGGAAATAATAATAGTAATTCATATATAAATAATCAACCTAATCAAAATGGCCCTGTAATTGGAGGAAACAATGGACAAAATATGAACAATGGATATCAAGTAAATACTAATCCAGTAATAAATAATGGATATCAGGTAAATACAAATCCAATAGTAAATAATGGATACCAGGTAAATACAAATCAGGAAATGAATAATGGATACCAAGCAAATACAAATCCAGTAATGAATAATGGATATCAAGTAAATACAAATCCAGTAATTAATAATGATTATAATGTAAATCCTAACGGAATAGAAAATAATACAACTGCTCAAATTAATCAAATAGGTAAAAAGTATTGCAAAAGATGTGGAGCTGAAAATACACAAGATGCAACATATTGCACAAATTGTGGAGCTAAATTAGATTAGTACAAAAAAAGGCAAAAGGAGTTATGTTCTTTTGCCTTTTGCAAAACCCAAAAAGGAACGTCCCTTTTGGGCTTTTTTCATTTTTTATAGAAATGCATTTAATTTATCAATATTATCTCTTTGAAATTTATTAAAATCTTTAATCAATTCAGTTGTACTTTTTTGAATATCTAAACTGCAGTTTAAAATCTTTTGACATTCAATAACACCCATTAAAGTTCCTTGAATCATTATTTCTGCAATATGAGAATTACTTCTATCTCTTAAAGTGTTAAATTGTACACCTGCAAAACTCATCATTTTATCCTTTAAAGGTGTAGAGTCAGGAATTTCACCATATTTTTCAAAATGCTGATTTATTTGACTTTGAGTATTTCCATATTGTGAGTACATTGCTACTAATACTTTTCTCATTTCTTTGTCTGAAACTTTTGGAGCTAAATAAGAAATAGAGTCCATTCCCATTTTGGCTATTTTACTAACTTCATTTAATACCGCAAGATCAAGCTGGAAAGTGTTAGAGTTAGAAGTTGAGTTATCAGCGTCATTAGTTGATTGAGTATTGGTATGTTCATCAATAAATTTAAGTTTTGAATCAGAATTAGAAGTGTTAGCTTTATGGCTCTGTTCCTGAAGTGGTTGTGCATCCATATTGCTATCTTTATTTTCATTTTTGAGATTTTTATCTTTATCCATAATTATATTAATGGCAAAATATTTTTGCCATATTCTCCTTTCTTTTAAATATTTTTAATAGTTTGCCCAAACAAATAAAAAATATTTAAAAAATTAATTTTTAAAATAATAAAAAAACAAAAAAATTGAAAAAATATATAATTTCATATATAATTATAAAAAAATATAGTAAAAGAACTAGAAAGGAAAAATAAAGATGTCAGAAAGAAAATGGACAACCGAACAAATGCAAGCTATAAAATTAAAAGGAGCAAATATTTTAGTATCAGCTGCAGCAGGAAGCGGAAAAACTTCAGTATTAGTTGAAAGAATAGTAAATAAAATAATAAATGATGGAGTAGATATTGATAAAATATTAGTAGTTACTTTTACAAATGCAGCTGCTAGTGAAATGCGTCAAAGACTTATGGATGAAATATATAAAAAGATAGATGAAAATCCGAATGATCAAAACTTGCAAAGACAGTTGTTACTTATAAATAAAGCAAATATAAGTACTATTCACTCTTTCTGCCTAAATGTTATAAGAAACAATTTCTTCGAAATAGGAATTAGTAACAATTTTAGAGTGGCTGATGAAACCGAAATAGAAATAATGAAACAAGAAACAATTGAAGATATTTTTGATGATGAATATGAAAGTCAAAATAGTGAATTTACTGAACTTTTGGAAAAATATGCGACATATAATGATGACTCAAAATTAAAAGAAATAATACTAAAAATATATGAATTTATACAAAGTGATCCTTTTCCAGATAAATGGCTACAAAATGCAGTAGAAGAATATAATATAAAATATGTAGAAAAAGATAATGAAAGTCTAATAACAAATGAGAACAATAAAAACGAATCAAATTTAATAACAGACTTTAGTAATACAAATTGGGGAAAAATTATAGTAGATAAAGTAAAAGAGAATTTAGAAGATTGTAAAATTAATTTAGAATCTGCCATAGAAGAAGTTGAAACATATCCAAATCTTATAGACTTTATATCAGTTTTAAAAACAGATTTAGAATACATAAATCAAATGCTTGTTACTAATTATGCTAAAGAGGATACAAATAATACATGGGACAAGCTATATCAAGATTTAAATTCAAAAATTTGGGCACCTTGGCCAAGAAAAAGCAAAATGTCAGAAGAAGAAAAAGAAGCAAAAGAAAGAGCTAAAGCCATTAGAGATTTGGCAAGAGCAAGTTTTACAGATATTCAAAAATTAGTAAGAACAACTTCAAAAGAAACAATAGAAGATATTAATGAAATGTATAGTACTTTAAAAAGCTTACAAAACTTAGTTTTAAAATTTGAAAAAGAATTTGCAAAAAGAAAAAGAGAAAAAAATATAGTAGACTTTAATGATATAGAGCATTTAGCATTAAAAATATTAGTAGATGAGGATGGAAAACCAACTGAAATAGCTAAAAAATATAATTTTGATGAAATAGAAATAGACGAATACCAAGATAGTAACTCAGTTCAGGAATATATTTTAAATAGTGTATCAAATGGACATAATATATTTATGGTTGGAGATGTTAAACAAAGTATTTACAAGTTTAGACAAGCAAATCCAAAACTATTTATGCAAAAATATAATGAATATAAATTGACAGATGGAGAGATTAAAGAAAATACTAAAATACTTTTATATAAGAATTTTAGAAGTAGAAAAAATATATTAGATATTACAAACTTAGTATTTAATAATATAATGAGTAAAAAATTAGGAGAAATAGAATATACAAAAGAAGAAGCACTAAATTTAGGTGCTGAATTTGAAGATACTTCTTTAGATTTAGAAACTGAGCTTAATATAATAGAAACTGAAGAAGATGAAAATGAAGAAACAGCAGAAGTAATTGAAAATGCAGCTTTAGAAGCAAGATTAGTTGCAAAAAAAATAAAAGAGCTAAATTTATCTGGGGTTCCTTTTAAAAGTATGACGATTCTTTTAAGAAGTCCAAAAGCAGTAGCAAGCATATATGAAAAAGAATTAATGGATGCAAAAATTCCAGTTTTTTCAGATATAACAACAGAATATTTAAATACTATTGAAATAGATACGATAATGTCACTACTTAAAATAATAGATAATCCTCTTCAAGACATTCCATTAGTAACAGTACTAAGGTCAGAAATAGGAGGATTTACAGATAATGAGCTTATCGAAATAAGATTAGTAGACAAAAATATTTCATATTATAGAGCATTTGAAAAAGCAAAAGAAAGTATGGATATTTCTCAAAATCTAAAAGAAAAGATAACTCAGTTTTTAGATTTATTAAAAACTTTAAAAGAAGAAGAAAAAACAAAGCCATTAGATGAGCTTATATGGGATATATATAATAAAACTGGATATTATCACTATGTTGGGCTAATGCCAGATGGCAACCTAAGACAAGCAAACCTAAAAAAATTATTTGAAAAAGCAAGAGAATATGAAAAAATAAGTCTAAAAGGCTTATTTAACTTTATATTATTTATGGAAAAGGTAGGAACAAGCAACAAAAGTATAGATTCAGCTAGAATTATAGGTGAAAACGATGATGTTGTAAGAATAATGAGTATTCATAAAAGTAAAGGACTAGAATTTCCAATTGTATTTTTATGTAATAGCAGTAAAAAGTTTAATTTAAGAGATATGTCTGAAAAAATAGTTTTAGACAATAACTTAGGAATAGGAGCAAATTACATAAAAGATGGAATAGAGTTTCCTACTTTAGCCAAAGATGCAATTAAGATAAAAGCAAATAAAGAAGCTATTTCTGAAGAAATGAGAGTTCTATATGTTGCATTAACTAGAGCAAAAGAAAAGTTAATAATAGTTGGAACAAGTGATAATGTTAAGAAAAAATTACAAGAAAAAGTAGATGAAGTTTCTAAATATTATAAATTTACAAAACCTGAGAAATTAAATCCAAGGTTAGTAGAAAAATATAAATCATATTTAGATTGGCTAGAGCTTGTATATAAATATAATGATAGTTCTTGTATGAAACTTAATATAATAAATAAATCTGAATTATTAAAAGAAACTAATAAAGAAGAACAAATAGAAATTAGAAAACATAAAGAAGAAATAATTAATGAAATACGTAATCACAAAATAAATAAGGAAGAATATGCAAAAATAGATAAAATGCTAAACTTTACATATAAATATGAAAAAGACATAGAACTTCCAACAAAAACATCAGTAACAGCTTTAAAAGAATTTGAAAATTTAAAATCTTATGAAACAAACAAAGAAAAAGAAGATAGCAAGAAAATTAAGAATGAAAATAGTAAAATAAAAGTTCCATCATTTGCAATAGATAAAGAAATTAAAGGAGCAAGAAAAGGAACAATAATTCATTTAATTTTAAGTAAGATAACAAACGAGAAAAATATTGATGAAATAAATAACTTAATAGAAAAATTAATATCTAAAAATATAATTACAAAAGAAGAAAAAGAAGCAATAGATATGAAGATAATAGACCATTATTTATCTTCTGAGTTATATAAAGAGATATTAGAAGCAAAAGAAGTAAAAAGAGAAACACCATTTTACTTAAATATTAATTCAAATGAGCTTTTTGAAGAAACTAATGAACCAATATTAGTACAAGGTGTAATAGACATTTATTATATTTCAAAAGATGATAAACTTATATTAGTAGATTATAAAACAGACTATGTTAAAGAAGAAAAAGAATTAGCAGAAAGATATAAATCACAATTAGATTTATATAAAAGAGCACTAGAAAAAGCCTTAAATAGAAAAGTAGATAAAGAATGTATATATTCGACATATTTAAATAAATGTATAGAAATATAAATTAAATACTAGAAAGGATTATATCAAAAATGAGAATAGACAAATTTTTAAAAGTTGCAAGAATAATTAAAAGAAGAACTGTTGCAAATGAAGCGGCAGATGGTGGTAGAATTAGTGTAAATGGAAAAGTAGTAAAACCAAGCTATGAAATAAAGATAGGAGATATTGTTGAAATAAAATTTGGCAATAATACTTCAAAATTTGAAATAATTAAAATTCCTACTAAGCAAAGTGTAAATACTGAAGAAGTAGTAAAAATATTATAATTAAAACTCATAGACATTTTGAAAAAAATAGTGTAATATAAATATGAGGTTAATAATATGTATGGATTAAGTGATGAATTATTAAAACAAATAAAAAATGTATCAACAAAATGTAGTATTAAATTATATATATTTGGATCAAGAGCAAGAGGAGATTACAGAGAAAATTCAGATATAGATATTACTGTTATTGATGAAGTATCAAATAAGAAAAAATATGAAATAATGAATGAAATAGATTTGATTGACTGTATATATAAAATAGATTTAGTCTTTATGCAAGATATAAAAAATGAAGAGTTTATAAATTCAATAAAAAAAGAATCAAAGCAAATTTAATTAGTAAGGTAGGGGTAAATAAGTATGAAAAGATTTAAAGAAAGATATGAAGATTATGTAAAAGCTCTAAATAAACTTAAAGAAGCTATGTTAGAGAATCCAACAGATATAGTTATTGATGGTACATTACAAAGATATGAATTTACTTTTGAACTAGCATGGAAAACAATGAAAGATTATCTAGAATATAATGGTTATTCAGATAATATAGCAAGTCCAAGAGCAATAATTCAACTAGCTTATCAAGCAAAAGTTATAAAAAATGGTGATGTATGGATAAATATGATGCTTGATAGAAATGTACTTTCACACTTATATGATGAAGAAAAATCCAGAGAAATATATGATAATATAAAAAAATCTTATTTGGATGAATTTGAAAAGTTAAAAGGATTTTTCGAAAAAAATATATAGAAAAATTTTACATTAAAAAAGTTTACTTTAAAAATGTGAAACAAAAATAATTAAAAATACATAAAAAAGTTTCACATTTTAATAGGACGAAAGCATGAAAGAAAAAATTAAAATAGTATTAAAAAGTTTATTAAAGAAA
Organism: uncultured Clostridia bacterium; assembly: GCA_944392515.1. Lineage (GTDB taxonomy): Bacteria > Bacillota > Clostridia > TANB77 > CAG-508 > CAG-793. The sequence continues at coordinate 13,786 of CALXWV010000001.1, read as the reverse complement.
AATGCTATATGAGTATATAAAAATAATACGAAATGATTTACATAAATCTAAAAACAAAAAATATTTACCAAAACACTTGAAATTATCTAATAAATGTGTTATCATAATTAATAGCGATTGAAAATTAAGCATAGGAGGTGCAGTAAAATGGCTAAATGTGATATTTGCGGAAAAGCAGTAGCAAATGGAAATAGAATCAGTATAGCTCGTTCACATGTTAGTAGAAGAGCAAAAAGAACATGGAAACCAAATCTTAGAACAGTAAGAATAAAAGTAAACGGAGAATCAAAAAAGATGTCTGTATGCTCTAAATGCTTACGTTCAGCTAAATTGGAAAATGTTTAATATTATATAAATTAGCACTACATTTAAGTAGTGCTTTTTCTTTCTTATGTATTTAGTTAGTCTTTTATTCCAAATAAAAACTTAACAATTCCTCTTAGAAATTTGGGAACTTTTTTTACTACAATAGTCATATAAATTCCTCCTTACTTATGAAATAAACAACAAAGACCTAAAATAGTAATAGCACAGCCAATAATAAAAAGCCAACCGGATAATGGAAGTAACAGTACAAGTAAAACTCCTAATCCAAAACCAACGAGGCAAGTTGCAAGTAATTTTTTTAGTATCTTACACATGCTTTACCTCCTTTGTAACATTATATGTAAATCAGAAAAAAATTGTTCAAAACTATTCCCTAAAATTTTCTTTTATGATATTATTGTTATGCAAATATAAAAGTTATTTTTATATAATAAAATAATAAAAAACTAGATAAAATAATATAAAGAAATATAGAAAGGAGTTCGTATAAAAATACGAAAAAATATAATGAAGAAAAATATAAAAAGATCAAAAGAAGAAAAAATAAATGTACCAAGATTAATATTAAGAATAGTAGTAGTAGCAATTATATTAGGATTAATGGTGTTTGCAATAAAGATAGCACCAAATTATGCAAGAGATGAATTTGCAAATGTTACAAATTTAGTAATAAACAACAATAATATTACTAGAAATGTAAAAAATAATATAATAATAGAAGATAATACAATATATTTATCTACAGGAGATATGCAAAACTTTTTAGATGAATTTTTATTAGTAGATAAAGAGAATAGTAGAGTAATAACTACATCAAATACAAAAACAGTAGTATTGCCTTTTGAAGGAACAAATATTACTGTTAATAGCGCTAAAAAAAGTATAGAACATTCAGTATTAAATAGAGATGGAATTATATATTTGCCAATAACAGACTTAACAGATATATATAATATAGAAGTAAATTATTCAGCTAATACTAATATTATTACAATAGATTCATTAAATAGAAAATGTGTAGAAGCACTATGTTCAAAAAATATGTCAGTAAAATATTTACCTACAATATTATCAAAAACTGTAGATAAAGTAGAAAGAGGAGATACTTTAATATTAGTACAAGATAAAGAAACCAATTCAAATATAGTAGAAGATGGTTGGATAAAAGTTAGAACAAAAAATGGAGAACTTGGATATGTTAAAGAAAAAGATATAACAGATGAGAAAAATACAAGAGATGATTTAGATATTAGTACAAGAATTGATGGAAAAGTAAGTCTAGTTTGGGACTATTATTCACAATATGTTGAAGCACCTGTAAGAAATGGTCAAATTGAAGGAATAAATGTTGTATCTCCATCATTTTATGAAATAACAGCAAGTGGAGATATTGATGCAAATATTGGAAAAAATGGAAAAAACTATGTTGAGTGGGCTCATGCAAATGGATATAAAGTATGGCCTATGGTGTCAAATAGCGAACTTGGAAGTTTAGATGCAGTATCTAAATTACTATCTACTTATGAAAATAGAGAATATTTAATAGATAATATAATAGATGAATTAATAGATGCAGGAGTAGATGGAGTTAATATAGATTTTGAAAATATGTATCAAAAAGATAAAGATAATTATTCAAGATTTTTAATAGAGCTAGCTCCAAGATTAAGAGAAGCAGGGCTAACACTTTCAGTAGATGTTACAGCACCAGATGGCTCAGAAACATGGTCTTTATGTTTTGATAGAAATGTAATAGGTCAAGTTGCAGATTATATAATATTTATGGGATATGACCAAAATGGAGTATCAGCAACAAAGGCAGGAACGGTTGCAGGATGTGACTGGGTAGAGCTTAATATTAAAAAATTCTTAGGACAAGAAGGAGTATCTAAAGATAAATTAATATTAGCAATGCCATTTTATACAAGACTATGGAAAGAAAAAGATGGAACTTTAACTAGCTCAGTAGTTAATATGAGAAGTGTTACAATTCCAAATGGAGTAGAAAAAACTTGGGATGAAAATACAAAACAATATTATATAGAATATGAACAAAATGGCACAACTTACAAAATGTGGATAGAAGATGAAGAGTCTTTAAAAGCAAAATTAAATTTAATAAATCAGTATGATTTAGCAGGTGGAGCCTTCTGGTCAAAAGATAGAGAATCAAATACTGTATGGGAAATAATTGCAGATAAGTTAAATGTAAAAGAAACTAATGAAAATGAATAGTAATAAAAGTAAATACAGTATATTAAGTAATATAATGTAAAATAAAGTAATATAAAAATAGTTATAAATAAGAATCACCCGAATATAATATTAAGGGTGATTTTTATGAATATTGGATTAATTAAATTAGACAAGCTATCAGGAATTGAAAAATTCTATAAGAAGCTTTTTAAGATTATAAGAACTCAAAATAATACATATTATCTTCCAGATATAAATGAAAAAATAATAAGTAAGTTAATTCAAAAGCTAAAACAAGATAATATAGAATACATTTTTTCAGAAAAAGGAATAGACATTGAATATAATAGGCTAGATGGAAAGTATCTACTTAAATGTGCTTTGCCAGAAGTAATAAAATATTGCTATAATGCTTTAGATAGAAATGAAGAATTAGAAGAAATATATATTTTAGCTGAAAAATATACAAAAGAAAATATAAGAATAATAGAAAGTTTATTAGATAAAGTAAAGGTCGTAAATATAGTTACAAATCATTTAAGACAGTTTCAAGAATTAGAAAAAAGATTAGAAAGAAAAGAAATATACATTACAGTATCTAGTAATAAAAGAAAAGCTTTAAAGAGAGCAGAATTAATAATTAATTTAGATTGCAATAATTTTAGTGGATTTAATGTAAATAAAAATAGCATAATTGTAAACTGTAATAAAGAATTTAAATTAAATAAAGACTTTGAGGGAATATGTATTGAAAATATAGATATAGAAATAAGTAAAATAATGAGAATATTTAGTGAAAATGAAAATATGGATAAAAAAGAACTTTTTGAGGCAGAACTATTAAAACAAAAAGATTTAGATGAATCAAGATACATATTAGAAAAAAGCAAGATGATAATAACAAGATTAATTGGTAAAAGAGGAAAAATAAATGAAACTGAATTTGAAAAAATAAAAAATAATAATGAAAAATTTTTATATAGCGACTGACAAAAATATAAATTAAGTATATAAAATAATATATAAATATAAAAGGAAAAGAGAAAGGAGCAAATGATGAAAAGACTAAATAAAAAGCAAAAATTAATAGTAACAATAGCAATTATATTAATAGCAGTTATACTCGCAATAGTTATTACTACTAATATTATAAGTAATAATAGTCAAATAGCAAATGAGGGATATTCTGCAACAACTACAAATGCAAATTCAAACCTAGTTGCAAGTTATATAAAAAATGGAGTAAAAGTAGGTGGAATAACAGGAACACTTGAAGTGTTAGAAGAGGGAAAAAAAGAAAGTTTATACCAAGTTGCAATTAATATGTTGAAAGAAAAATGCGATAAAGCAATGATTAAAAGGTGTACAGGATTAAGTGAAGCAAAAATATCAAAATTAGAAAAGAGCATACAAAACGTATAGAATAATAGATAAGTATAGTAAAAAAATCAAATAACGAGGTGAAAAATCATCCTACCCTCTTGACAAAAACGCCATTAGGTATTAATATATGTAAGGTAATTTTTACACAAAAGGAGGGATAAGTCATGGACAGCGAAGAAGTACTACTAACACAAGAAGGCTATGATAAATTAGAACAAGAACTAGAGTATCTTAAGACAACTCAAAGAACAGAAATTGCTGGTAGAATAAAAGTTGCCCTAGGTTATGGAGATTTATCTGAAAACTCTGAATACGATGAGGCAAAAAATGCACAAGAAATGAACGAAAACAAAATAACAGAGCTAGAAAACAAATTAAGACATGCAAAAATAATAGATTCTTCAGAGATAGATACTAAAACAGTTCAAGTTGGTAACACAGTAGAAGTACTAGATATGGACTTTGATGAAAATGTAACATATACAATAGTAGGCTCAACAGAAGTAGATTTAGCTCAAAACAAGATATCTAATGAATCACCAATAGGTTCAGCATTACTTGGAGCTAAAAAAGGTCAAGTAGTAGAAGCTAAGATACCTGCTGGAGTTGCAAAATTCAAAGTACTTTCAATAACAAAATAATAGTAATAAAAAATCTTGCAAAGTAAAATAAATTTTTAAAACTATGTATTAATAAATAATACATAGTTTTTATTTATGAAAAAAGTATAAAAGAATTTATAACATAGTTTGCAATTTATTTTATGAAAAATATATAGTTTTTCATTTGAAAATACATAGTTTTTCCCTTGAAAATATTGACTTTTAGCCTATAAAATAATATTATATATATATAAATTAAATAAAAAGAAAGGTTTAGCTATGGAAGCTCTTATGACTACAACCAGTTTTGGTGGCGAACTATTAAGTTTTAAGCTAGATGGTATAGAGAAAATTCACCAAGGAGAAGATGTTAGAGATGATAATGGTAAAGTTTATTGGAAAAGACATACACCAGTATTATTTCCAATTGTAGGAAAGCTTAAGAGAAATCAAACAATAATTAATGGTAGAACATTTGAAATTCCTCAACATGGTTTTGCAAGAGATATGGAATTTGAACCAGTAACAAAACTAGATAATTTTCATTCTTATGTATTAAAAAGTAATAAGTATACTTTAGCAAGATATCCATTTGATTTTGAACTAACTAATACATATAGACAAGAGGAAAATAAGTTAATATTTATGTATAAAGTAATTAATACAGGTGCTACTAATATGCCATTTGGAATAGGTGGGCATCCTGCCTTTAAGATAGATCCAGATGACTTAAAAAGAGGAAACTATTATCTAGAGTTTAAAGAAGAAGAAGATAGAGCACACTTTTTATATTTAGTAGATGGTTTAGTTGGAACAGAGTATGCAAAAAATAAACTAATTAATAATAGGATATTAGAATTAGATGAGCATACTTTTGATAATGATGCCTTAATTATTAAAGGAATACAAAATAAGACTATTAGTTTAAAAAATAGCAGAACCAGAAAAACAATACTTACAATGGATTTTGAAGGATGGCCATTTTTAGGTATCTGGTCAAAACCAGGAGCTCCTTTTATATGTTTAGAGCCATGGCAATCAACAGCAGATAGAATTCATAGTTCTAATATATTTGTTCAAAAACCAGATATGTTAGTACTAGCACCAGGTCAAGAATTTGAAGCAAAATTCTCAGTGGAATTTTATTGTTAGTAAATATAAAAAATGAAAATTAAGTATTTAAATACATAAATATATAAAATAATTTAAACAAAGAATCAAAATTTGATTTAACTTTTGAAAAAATGATTAAACTTAAATAAATTATTATATAAAAGTAAGGAATTAAAATGATAAAGATAATTTTACTTATAATAATAGCTATTGGTGTAACAGCAATATTTGATGCAAGAAAAATAGCTGAAAAATATTTTAGCACTCAAGATATAAATAGACAAGCACTACTGCTTAAAGCAGTGGGCTTTCTCGTCTCTAGCATATGTGCAATAATATATAGCTTTTTGTAATTATTGCTGTATTTTAGAGAAAAATATTAATTTTATTAAAAATATAGAGGTGTTTATTTATGAAAAAAATAGAAGGAAAATATAATCCAAAGGATTTTGAAGAAAAAATATATAAGAATTGGGAAGAAAAGAGATATTTTAAGCCAAGTATGGATAAAACAAAGCCATCATTTTCTATTGTAATGCCACCACCAAATGTTACTGGTAAATTACATATGGGACATGCATTAGATGATACAATACAAGATGTATTAATTAGAGCTAAAAGAATGCAAGGATATAATACATTGTGGGTTCCAGGAACTGACCATGCATCAATTGCAACTGAGGCAAAAGTTGTAGATAAAATAAAAAAAGAAGGTCATACAAAGGAAGAATTAGGTAGAGAAAAATTCTTAGATGAAGCATGGGCATGGACGAAACAATATGGTGGAGAAATAGAAAGGCAGCAAAGAAGATTAGGTTGTTCTTGTGATTGGGAAAGAAAAAGATTTACATTAGATGAAGGACTTTCTAATGCTGTTTTAGAAGAGTTTTGCAATTTATATAATGATGGGCTTATTTATAGAGGAAAGAAAATGATAAATTGGTGTCCATATTGTCATTCATCAATTTCAGATATTGAAGTTGAATACAGTGAGGAAAAATCTCATTTATGGCATATAAGATACCAAATAAAAGGTACAAGCGAATATGTTGAAGTTGCTACAACAAGACCTGAAACAATGCTTGGAGATACTGCAGTTGCAGTTAATCCTAAAGATGAAAGATATAAAGATATTGTAGGAAAAACATGTATACTTCCAATAGTAAATCGTGAAATTCCAATAATTGCAGATGACTTTGTGGATATGGAATTTGGTACAGGCTGTGTTAAAATTACACCAGCTCATGATATGAACGATTATCAAGCAGGAATAAAACACAATTTACCTATAATAGAAGTATTTGATGAATCAAATATAATGAATGATTTTGTACCTGAATATAAAGGCTTAACAGCAATAGAAGCAAGACCACTTATTGTAGAAAAATTAAAAGAGTTAGGTGCATTAGTAAGCATTGAAGATTATACACATAATGTTGGAAAATGCTACAGATGTCATAATACAGTAGAACCAAGAATATCAGAGCAATGGTTTGTTGCTATGAAAAAATTAGCACAGCCTGCAATAGAAGCAGTAAAAAATGGAGATATTAAATTTGTTCCTAAGAAATATGAAAAAACATACTTCAATTGGCTTGAAAATATACAAGATTGGTGTATTTCAAGACAGCTTTGGTGGGGACATAGAATTCCAGCATATTATTGTGAGGACTGCGGTGAGATTACTGTTTCAAAAGAAAAAGTAGAAAAATGCGAAAAATGTGGAAGCACTCATATTCATCAAGATGAAGATACACTAGACACATGGTTTAGTTCTGCACTATGGCCATTTTCAACAATGGGTTGGCCTGACAAAAATGCAGAAGATTATAATACATTTTATCCAACAAATTGCTTAGTAACAGCTTATGATATAATATTCTTCTGGGTTGCAAGAATGATATTCTCAGGACTATATGCAACAGGCAAAAAGCCATTTAGTGATATCGTAATGCATGGATTAGTAAGAGATAGTCAAGGAAGAAAAATGTCAAAGAGCTTAGGTAACGGTATAGATCCAATTGAAGTAATGGATAAATACGGAACAGATAGTTTAAGATTTTCAGTTCTTTCAGGAACTACAATGGGCAATGATATAAAATATATGCCAGAAAAACTTGACCAAGCATCTAATTTTGCTAATAAAATGTGGAATGCAGCTAAGTTCATAACAATGAATGCAGCATCTGATGAAGAAATAAAAGAATTTAGCAAAAATGTAAAAGACTTAAAACCAGAAGATAAATGGATAATTGGTAAATTAAATAAATTAATAGATGAAGTTACAGAAAACATAAAGAATTATGATTTAGGAATAGCATTAGATAATATTTATACCTTTATTTGGGATGAATTTTGTGATTGGTATATTGAAATGAGTAAAACTAGATTTAATACTGATGAAAAAGTAAAAGTTTCTTATGCATTAGACTATGTATTTAGAAATTCACTTAAATTATTACATCCATTTATGCCATTTGTAACTGAAGAACTTTATTCACATTTAGTAAATTATGATAATAAAGATATAATAATTTCATCATGGCCAGAAAAAACTAAAGAAAACTATGATAAAGATGTAGAATATATTGAAGAAATTAAAAACTTAATTGTACAAATTAGAAATGTTAGAACAAATATGAATATTCATCCATCTAAGAAAGTACAATTAATAGTAGTAACTGAAAATAAAGATATAGAAGAAAAAATAAATCAAGATGAAGAATTTATTAAAAAACTTGGATTTGGAAGTAAAATAATTATAAAAAATGATGAAACAGGAATTGAAGCAAATGCAATTTGTGTTTCAACAGGTAATATAAAAATATTTATGCCATTTTCAGAACTTGTTGATATACAAGAAGAAATAAAAAGACTAGAAGGAGAATTATCAAGATTAGAAAAAGAAGTAGAAAGATCTAATAAAATACTTTCAAATCAAGGATTTATAGCGAAAGCACCAAAAGCTAAAATAGATGAAGAAAAAGCAAAACTTGAAAACTATAGCAAAATGTTAGAAGAAACAAAAAATAGATTAGAAAATATGAAAAAATAATTAATTTGTAAAGGAGGCTATTTGTAATGAAAATAACAAACTCTATGAGCGGAAAAAAAGAAGAATTTGTACCATTAAAAAAAGATGAGGTAAAAATGTACGCTTGTGGAATTACTGTATATGATTTAAGTCATATTGGTCATGCAAGGCAAGCAATTGTTTATGCAATGATTACAGATTATCTAAGATATAGAGGATATCACGTAACTTATGTACGTAATTACACAGATGTTGATGATAAAATCATAAAAAGAGCCAATGAACTTGGAAAAAATGCTTTAGAATTTTCAAAAGAACAAATTCTTGAGAATGAAAAAGACATGAAAAACTTACATGTTACAGAAGCAGATATAAAAACAAAAGCCTCTGAATATATTCCTCAAATTATAAAATTTGTAGAAAATCTTATTGAAAAAGGTCATGCTTATGTAACAGATAAAGGTGATGTATATTTTTCAGTAAAAACATTTAAAGAATATGGAAAGCTTTCACATAGAAAAGTCGATGAATTACGTAATGGTGTGAGAATAGAAGTTGAAGAAGGCAAAAAAGATCCAGTAGATTTTGCTTTATGGAAATCTGCAAAACCAGGAGAAATATATTGGGAATCTCCTTGGGGTAAAGGTAGACCTGGTTGGCATATAGAGTGCTCAGCTATGATTCTAAATACATTAGGAGAAACAATAGATATACATGGTGGAGGAAGAGATTTATTATTTCCTCATCATGAAAATGAAATTGCTCAAAGTGAAGCTTTAACTGACAAGAAATTTGTAAATTATTGGACTCATTGTGGCTTAATAAAAATTAATGGTGAAAAAATGAGTAAATCATTAGGTAATTCACTTACAATTAGAGATGCACTTAAAATGTATAACTATGAAGTTATTAAATATGTTATGCTTTCTAAACATTATGCAACAGATATAGATATTCATGATAAAGATTTTGCTTTAGCAGAAGATCATATGTATTATTTCTATAGTACAATTAAAAAGATGGAAGATTTTATTAATAAAAATCAAGGAGATGCTAAAGCTAATATACTAGAAGATGAAATCCCACAAAGTATAGTTTCAAAGTTTATCCAAGCAATGGATGATGACTTTAACTCAGCACTTGCAATTTCAAATTTACATATAATTTTTAGATATATGAATAATATAATGAAAACTGCAAATAAATCTAATAGACAAATAGTTGCTAATACTTTAGCAAAAGCATTAGAAAATATAAAAAGTGTATATAAAATATTAGGTTTATTTGAACAAAATCCAGAAGATTTTATTCATGAAATGAAAGAAAAATATTTGAAAAAACTTAATATAGATATTAAGCAAATAGAAAGTGAAATCGAAAAAAGAGCTGAAGCAAAAAAGGTTAAAGATTTTGAAACAGCAGATAGTATTAGAGCAAATCTTGATGAAAAAGGAATAATACTAAATGATACAGTAGATGGAACAGTCTGGGATATTAAAGAACTATATAGCACAAATCAATAAAAGTAAAGTAGGTATAGGGGGAGTATCATGAAAGAAAAATCTAAAGAAGAAGACAAAGCAGAAAATAAAGCAAAAGATAAAGTAAAACCTAAAACAAATAAAGAAAATGAAAAAGTAAAAAAAGATGAAGAAAAAATAAATAAAGTAATTTTAACTATATTATTAATATTAGTTATATTAGTAATTGCAATAGGAATTGTATTTGGCGGAAGGATAATAAATAAAGTAAAACTAGATAGAGAGTTAGGTAATCTAGCAGATAAAGAAACTTCATCAGAGTCAAATATTACTCTTGTAACATCAGGAGAATTTGGAGTTGTAGAACAAAAAATAAAAGAATATTATGATGAATATCTAGATTTAAGAAATCAATTTATGAATAAAGTAAATGATGAAAAGCTAGAAGATATATTACAAACAGAGAATTATAATACTGATGGACCAGAATTTACTGAGTCAGTTAATTATTTAAATACATCAAAAGAGGAATTTAATAATATAGCAGATAAACTATTAGATTTACTTTCAAAAGAAAATATATTATCTAGGATAGAAAATGAGTCAATTAGTGATTACTATAAAGATTTATATAAAGGATACTTCTTAGAAGGAGATAGGCTAGCTGATACATTTGAGGAATCATATCAGGATATTAAAGATGTACAAAGTTTAATGAATAATTTATATGATAATGAAATAAAAATACTAAACTTTTTAACTGAAAACAAAGAAAACTGGGAAGTATTAGATGATAAGCTAACATTTAATGATGATGCGCTTTCAGAAGAATACAATAATATGAAAGAAAATTTATATAGTGAGCAATAAAAATAATGTCGAAAACTTGTCAAATTTCGACAAAATATCTTATGGAAAATAATACCAAAAAGAACTATAATATTAAAAGTTAATATTATGGTTCTTTTTTTAGTGCCATAAGTAAAAATTAGGAGGTAATAATGTGATAGTTGAATTTAACAAAGAGGACAAGAAGCTTATATTTAAATTAACTGAAGATATTGACCAACACACAGTAGAAAAAGTTAGGAGGAAAATGGATAATGAAATTAAAGGATATATTCCAAGAAAAGTTGTATTTGATTTTAGTAACATCTCTTTTATGGATAGCGCTGGGATAGGAATGGTTTTAGGAAGATATAAATTAGCTAAAATGCTAAATGGTAATCTAGAAATTATAAATGTAAATAAATCAATGAAAAAAATATTTGATATGAGTGGAGTATCAAGAATAATAGATATTAAAGAGGAGGATAAAAATGAAGGGGTTATATGATAATGAAATGAAATTAGAATTTGTGAGTAAAACAAATAATGAAGCATTTGCAAGAATTGCAGTAGCTGCATTTGTATCACAATTAGACCCTACAATAGATGAATTATCTGACATAAAAACAGCTGTATCAGAAGCTGTAACTAATAGCATAATTCATGGTTATGAAGATGAAGAAGGAATAGTAAAAATAACTGCTAAGTTATTTGGAAATAATGTAGAAATAGAAGTATCAGATAATGGAAAAGGAATAAGCAATATAGAAGAAGCAAGAAAACCCCTATATACTTCTAAACCAAATATGGAAAGATCAGGTATGGGATTTACAATAATGGAAAGCTTTATGGATTATGTAACAGTAGAATCAGCAGTAGGGTTAGGCACAAAAGTAACTATGAAAAAGAAAATTACAAGCTTAGAAGAATAAATACATATTTTCTTTAATATAATTAGGAGAAAAGGTTATGGATGAAACTCTAAAAAAACAAATACTTGAAGTGCAAGCAGGAAATAGAGAAGTACTAAATGACCTAATAAAACAGAATAATGGATTAATTTGGAGCATTGTTAAAAGATTTGAAGGAAGAGGATATGAACTAGAAGATTTATACCAAATAGGAGCAATTGGATTTATAAAAGCAGTGCAAAAATTTGATTTTTCCTTTAATGTAGCGTTATCTACATATGCAGTATCATTTATAATAGGAGAGATAAAAAGGTTTCTAAGAGATGATGGTATGATTAAAGTGTCTAGACAAACTAAATCAACTTGCCAAAAAGCTTTAAAAATAAAAGAAGATTATGAAAAACAAGGTAAGAAAATAGGCGTAGATGAAATTGCAAAAATGCTCAAAGTTTCCAAAGATGAAGTAATAGCATCATTAGAATATAAAAATTGTTTAGAATCATTATATGATAAAGAAGATGAAGATGGAGTGTGTTTGATAGACAAAATAAAATGCAATGAAAATGAAGAAGAAAAAACTGTAAATAGAATAGCTTTAAAAGAAGGAATAAAAAAATTAAAACCAAGAGAAAAAGAAATAATATTTTTAAGATATTTTAAATGTCAAACTCAAAAAGATGTAGCAAGATTAGTTGGAATAAGCCAAGTTCAAGTATGTAGAATTGAAAAACAAGTACTGCAAACTTTAGAAGAAGAACTAAAAGAAGCTTAATAAATAAAAGGGAATAAATATAAAAGAGGAGGCATAGTGAAAAAAGTCTATATTATATTGTTTATGCTTATATTTTGCACATTTGCTATACCAATAATATTTACAAAAAATACAGTAAGTGGCAAAATACAAAATGATACAGAAGAAATAAAAGAAAATACTTTAGAAGAAATAGAAATGGTAGATTATGATTATAAACAATATGATACAATTAAACTTTTACACTCTGACACTGGAGAGATAGAAGAACTGCCTTTAGATACATATCTTTTAGGTGTAGTATCTGCTGAGATGCCTGCAAACTTTGAGCAAGAAGCATTAAATGCACAGGCTCTAGTTGCAAGAACATACACAATATATTCGATAGTGCATAATCAAGGAAAACACGGAGATGCGGATATATGTGATGACTCTGGTTGCTGCCAGGCTTGGATTTCAAAAGAAGATAGAATGGCAAGATGGGATGAAGATAAAAGGGATACAAATTGGAGAAAAATAGAAACAGCTGTAAATACAACTGCAGGTAAAATTATTACATATGAAGGAGCCGTTATTGATGCTTTTTTTCATTCTAATAGTGGAGGTACAACAGAAGCTCCAGTAAATGTATGGGGAGGAACTAATTATCCATATTTGCAATCTGTTGAAACTGCAGGAGAAGACGCATATTCACAATATAGCTCGGAAGCTATCTTTACTAAAGAAGAATTTAATAATAAAATATTAGCAAAACATTCAGACTTTACAATAGATTATACAAAAGAAGATGCAATAAAAATATTAGAATATACTGAATCTGGAAGAATTAAAACAATAAAAATAGGAAATTTAAATCTTTCAGGAGTAGAAGTAAGAACGCTTTTAGGCTTAAAGTCTGCAAACTTTACTGTAACTATAGATGGAGACAATATAAAGTTTGAAGTAACAGGTTATGGTCATGGTGTGGGAATGAGCCAATATGGCGCAGATAGTATGGCTAAATCAGGAAGTGGTTATGAAGAAATAGTAAAACATTTTTATACAGGTGTAGAAATAACAGATATGTAAATTTTAATTAATAAAATTAAAACATAATATGATTAAAGTAAAATAGACAAATAGATAATATATAAATAAAAAATAAAAAATAAAAAATAAAA